>JAPLGR010000479.1 GCA_026390045.1 Chloroflexota bacterium
CACCTCGAGTCTCTGCAGCGCATCATCGGGGGAGACGCCGCTTGCCCCAAGTACGCCTCTGGGTCCATCGGCGGCGATCTCGTCGCGCAGATCTCCGTGCGCGGTCTCGATCGCTCTGCCCATCGAGAGGTCCCCCTTCGCCCATCCATCGCCGCCGACACTTGCCTCTGCGGCCTGCGCGATACCCTGCTTCACCTGGCGATGCGCCTCGAGCGCACCGCCCATGTTCATGCCGACACCAAACCCTCTCGCTCCGGGCAGTCCGGTTGCGGCCACGCCTTGTCCGATCGAGCTCACGGCGCGCATCTGGCTAGACGCCTCCGCCACGGCTCCCATGCCGCCGCTCCCGCCGAGCCCTCCTCCCATGCCCCCTGTTGCGGTCACCGTCGCGCCTGCTCCGCCGATCATCCCGCCGACTGCCGGCGCCACCGCCGCGCCGACCGCCATGCCTGCCAGATTGACGACCGCCATCACGCCGTGACCGGCCTTCTCGGCGATCTCGATCACCGCGCCGTACACCATCTTGCCGACCAGTGTGTTCAGTCCGATCAGGACTGAGGCGATCCCCAACGCAACGAGGTATCCGAGGATCCGGTCGGCAAGGCCCGCAGTGCCCAGACCGCTCTGATGTGCTCGCATCCCGAGCAGCGCACCCGCACCAAGAAGCAGTGCGTTCGCCGGACCCAGGAGCAGGGCAGTGGTCGTGACCTTCATCCACAGCCCGCTCAGCCATCGCAGCGGGCCAATGCCTCCCAGGATCAGCGTGATCGGCGCCAGCCCGACCGCCAGGACAAGGATCACCTCTCTCGCCAGCAGCGCCAGCCCGATACTCGCCACGAGCGCCACCGCCAGCAGCATCCCAAAGAGAACGATGAAGAGCTGTCCCAGCCCGGGCGTCGCCATGTACAGCCCCGACGTGATCAGCCCCCCCAGGATGAGGTCGCCCAGGTTGGCGCTGCCCGATGTTTCGTGCATCAGTCCGCTGAAGATGGCGATCGCCCCCGCCGTGGCGAGGTCAATGGCCTTCGTCAGCAGGAAGTAGCTCGACACTGCCGCACCCGCGGCGATAACCCAGTCCAGCAGCGCCTCGCGGGCGCTGGCGTACCCGGTCACCGAGCTCGTCCCGTCCTTGAGTGCGGCTCCCACCGAGACCATGAAGCTGAGGGGCATCAGGATCCCGGCCACGACGATGCTCACCCTCCACACCTCACGCCGGACATCCTGGAACATGCCCTCCTGCTCGAGCGCCAGCTCTCCCAGGCGATTGACCGCCTGCTGCGCTTGTGTCGCCAGCTCGCGCCCCATCTCCACGACGGTGTCGATCAGTGCCGCCCGGATGCTCTCGCCCAGCGTCTCGTACGGGAACAGGATCTTCCAGATCGTATGCCGCTCGATGACGGTGACGTTTCCGGAGTCCTCGCCGTCGTCGTCTCCTCCATCGTCATCATCCGTCGGCGTCGGCGGCGGATCGCGGGGCTTCAGCTCTCCGCCCATAGGCATGACGCCTCCACCCATCTCGCCCGATGCGAGTACCGCTGGGGTGGGGGGCTCAGCTCGACTCGCGGCTTCACTGGCCACGAACGCTGCCAGCAGCACGCCCACCACCATCAGTAGCCCGCAGCCCACGCCCCGGTTGTGGTTCACCACATCTCCCGCGCCCGCTTAGGGTGAGAAGGGGTTATGGATCTCGAGCAGCGAGGAGCTGCCCCCGAACAGCGCCGCCGTCACCTCGTCAATGACCATGTTCGCCAGGGGCAGGGCCATGATGGCGATCGCGAAGATCACGATTCCGCCCACCATGTTCATCATCTCGAATGACACGCGCCCCGTAGCGCCGAACGCCTGCGCCGCCTGTGCTGCCAGGCCTGACTTCACCGTCCCGACGGCGAAGACTATTGCGATCAGGGCGTAGATCACCCGAACTGCCAGCCTGCCCAGCGCGGTGAAGATCGCCACCAGGTTGCTCGCCGCCTCTTCCGGTGGATCCCCGTCTTGCGCGTGTGCTACTCCCATTGGCACCAGGACGGCCGTCAAGAGTGTCAGCACCACCAGGCACATTGCGGCTCGTCCGGCCCACAACGCGACCCTGTCCAATCCCCTCACGACCTTCCCTATTCGTGATCCCACCGTCCCACCTCTTCTCCGGCCATCCCGGCCACTACCGACACGTCCATCGACCAACCCTAAGCTGCGGCTCTGAAGATGATCCCAATCAACTCCTTGCTCAGCCCGATCGCCGCCAGCGTCACGGCCAGCCCGACCATGATCGTGATCAGGTTCCCCACGGCTCGTCCTACGCCGATCGGCAGGCCGATCAGCTTGGCCACCTGCAGTCCCAGGCCCGCGTACACCGCGCCGACCGTCAGGAGGACGACGCCGCTCCCGACGATGACATACGCCACCAGATTGGCGAGATCGCTCCACAGGGCATAGATCGCCGGCTCCGA
>JAPLGR010000605.1 GCA_026390045.1 Chloroflexota bacterium
TCGAATGTCTTCCACAGCGGCGACTGCCCATCCACTGCCAGAACCTTCAGCCTCGGGTCAAGCTTCTCGAAGGGCACGATCGCCAGCGCGGCCGGAAGCTCCCACGTGCGGTCGGCAATATGATCGCTGACTTCCTCCCAGACGGTGTAGGCAGAGGGGCCGAGGCGCGAGCGCACGGCAGCGGCATCCGCAGGTTGAACAACGATGCGGGTCCAGATTCCTTCCACCCCGCCCCACACGGATTGGAGATCCGCGAGGACTATGGAGTCGGTGACCGTCGGGAATGGTGCGGCCACAGCGTAGACCCAGGAGGCAAGCGGCGAGTCGCCCCCTGGCTCAGCGCGCACATCGGCCTCCTCGGCCGTGTCGACCAGGATGACAGTGCGTTCCCCGACCGACTGCAGCGCCTCAAGCGGCTGGCGTAGTTCGTCGGGCAACGCGGGTGACAGCCACAACCGGATGGGGCCGGGCGTCGGCGGAAGCGGTGGGAGTGGGGTATCGGTAGATGGTCCAGCGGGCACAGGGACCGAAGGGCTTGGAGCATCGGCCGGCCCCGAGTAGTTGCATGCCGTAAGCAGCATCCCGGCGGCAGAGGCGGTCAGCAAGAAGCGGGTGATTCGGTAATGGATAGTCACGGGGCGGGATTATCCCACACCCCGCCCCAGCCGGCTGCCGGGCTTCCGAGAGCAACCCGCTCGACTGCTATTCCCCCGCCAGCGCCAGGAAGACGTCCTCCAGCGTCGGCTCAACCGGTTCAACACGGCTCGCGGTGATTCCCGCACCGGAAAGGGCGGCAGACAGCATCGGCTCAGTGACGTCTGACCCAGTAATGGCTCTCAAGTGATCGCCCGTCAGCCCGGAGCGCGAGACGAAAGGCAGGGCCTGCAGCAGGTCCAGTGCCTCAAGCACCGGCTCAGCAACCACATCCCAGGCAAGCCCGGGGAGCGCGGAACGCTTCAGGGCTGAAGGTGTGTCCATTGCCAACAGCCGGCCGCGGCGCATGATGCCCACCCGGTTGCAGTATTCCGCTTCATCCATGTAGTGCGTGGTCACCAGGGCAGTCACTCCCTGATCGGCGAGTTCATAGATCAAGTTCCAGAAGGCACGCCGCGCAACAGGATCCACGCCGCTGGTCGGCTCATCCAGGATCAAGAGCGCAGGCCGGTGCACGATGGCAGTGGCCAGCGCCAGCCGCTGGCGCCAGCCGATCGGAAGATCACCGGCGCGTACCTTCATCACGGCCTGCAGACCGACGGTCCGGATGGCCTGGTCGACACGCTCCTGCTCGCCGGCCCCGTACACGCCGGCGTAGAAGGCCAGATTCTCCTGCGCAGAGAGCTCATCGTACAGCGCGAAGCGCTGCGACATGTACCCGACGCGCATGCGGATCTCTTCCGCTTGACGCGCAGTGTCAAAGCCGAACACCGTCGCCCGGCCTCCGGTCGGCAGCAGCAGCCCGAGCAGCATCCGGATGGTAGTCGTCTTCCCTGAGCCGTTCGGACCGACGTAGCCGAGCACCTCGCCGCGGCGCACGTCGAAGCTCACCGCGTCGACGGCCGTGAAGTCGCCGAAGCGCTTGGAGAGCTCGCGAACCTCCGCCACCGTGTCCGTCATCTGCACCCCAACCGCCGTCCTTGCATGTCAGCCCGCCTCCTCGCTCTCCAGCAGGTGGATGAACACATCCTCCAGCTGCGAAGGCACGAGCCGAATGCTGTCCACCTGGAGGTCTGCGGCCCTGGCCGCCTCCGGCAGCCGCCGCATGACGGCCTCGGCCGCCTCGGGCGCCACCTGCAGGTGCAGCCGATCGCCGAACAGCTGGGCGGTCTCCACTCCAGCATCGCTCCGGGCGAGCCCGGCCAGCTCGCGCAGCGGAGCGCCGACGACCTCCAGGATACGGCCCTCAAGGCGCCGCGCCACCTCGGCCGGCGATCCCTCTACAAGGATCCGGCCACGGCTCATGAAGCCCAGGCGGTGGCAGCGCGAGGCCTCATCCATGTAGGGCGTGCTCACCAGGACAGCGACCCCCTCTTCGAGCAGCCGGATGATCAACTGCCAGAATCCCTGGCGGGTGACCGGATCCACGCCGGTTGTGGGTTCATCCAGCAGCAGGATGCGCGGCCGGTGCACGAGCGCCGCGGCCAGCCCGAGCTTCTGCCGCATCCCGCCGGACAGCGCCTCCGCCCGTCGATCGACGAATTCCGTCAGCCCGACAAACTCGAGGATCTCTCGGGAGCGAGGTTCCCACTCCTCGGACGGAAGGCCGCGCACCTCGGCGAAGAACCGCAGGTTCTCTTCAACGGTCAGCTCGCCGTACAGGCTGAAACGCTGCGGCAGGTAGCCAATCTGGGCACGCGCGCCTGAGAGGTCCCGCTCCAGGTCGATCCCGCCCAAGACGACGCGACCGGCGTCGCACCGGATCGCGCCGCACAGCAGCCGCATCGTCGTCGACTTGCCGGCGCCGTCCGGGCCGACCAGGCCGTAGGCCTGCCCGGCGTCGACGCGCAGGTTCAGATCCTGCACGGCAACCGTCGAGCCGAACGCGCGTCTCAGGCCCTCGGCCAGGATCAGCGGTTCGCCATCCACCCTCATGCCCCGAAGGTCACATCTGCCGGCATCCCCGGCTTGAGCACGCCGCCGGGATCGGTGACGGTCAGTTCCACAGCGAAGACGGTCGTGCGCCGCCCTTCCTCCGTCTGCACGTTGCGCGGGGTGAACTCCGCCTCATCGGCGATCCGCGTCACCACCGCGTCAAAGGTCTCATCGGGGAACGAATCGACCGACACCTGAACGTGATCACCGAGGTCGATCTCGCCGTAGCGGTCCTCGGGGAGGAACACGGTGATCGTGAGCTGGTCGGTCTGCCCGATGGAGAGTGCCTGTGCGCCGGCGAGAAGCACCTCGCCCGGCTCGATGCTGCGCGCCAGGACCACGCCACTCAGCGGCGCACGGATCAGGAGCTTGTCGAGCTGCAGATCGAGCGTCTCGGCATCCACCTTGGCCTGGGCCTGGGCGGCAGCCAGCTGCGCCTGCGCCAGCGTCAGACGGGCCTTCGCCTGCGCCAGCAGATCCGGATCCGGCCCGGGGATCAGGTCCTCGGCATCGCGCTCCGCCTGATCGAACTGTGCCTGCGCGACGCTCAGCTTGGCGTCAAGGATCGCCTGGTCGGTGGTGGTCGGCGTGCCCTTGTACCAGTTCAGGTTTCTGAGGGCCGCGTCGCGATTGCGCTGGGCTCCGGTCAGCTTGACCAAGGCCAGCGCCTTGCCCGAATCGCCGGAGGCCATGTCGTACAGATCCTTGCAGCGGGCCACTTCGTCCTCGGCCAGCAGCAGCTTCGCTTCTGCATCCCGGATGGTCTCGGGCGAGGCGCGGTTGC
>JAPLGR010000507.1 GCA_026390045.1 Chloroflexota bacterium
GCACCTTGGCCTCCTCCAAGTCTCCGGAACGCATCAGCGCATTGACCAGCTCGGGATCGGCTCCAAGCGGAAGCAGGAAGCTCGCCCAGCCATGTGCGATCGTGAGCACCAGGCCGCTTGTGTTGGAGGTGAGCACCTCGAGCCTCGCGCCGGCACCCAGGTCGAGGGCCATGCCGGAGGCGGCGCGGATGAAGCGCGTTCCCGATGCAACCAGCACCGCTTCGGCTGCCCGGCACCCAGAGGCTTTGAGCCGCGTGGGAACGAGAGCTAGGGCGATCGGATATCGCCCCTCCAGGCCCTGCAAGCCGGCGCACGTCTCCGCCGGGCTGCCGGTGATCACCAAAGCATCGATTCCCGACTCGCTGAGCGGGAGCCTCCGACCGAGCGCCTCAGCCAGGGCCACGGGGCTCGGTCCACTGTCGATGAGCACCGTGCGGCCGGTGGGTGATTGCACAAGCACCGCGCCACCGCCGCCGACATCGAGGACGGTGACGCGCAACAGTCCGTCCGGCCGGTCGCCAGCTGCGTGCCAGACGAAGACAGAGGCGATTGCCAGCGCGCCGAAACCGGTCGAGATACTGAGCGCGGGAAGCTTGACCTGCGGCCAACGCGACTGGAGCCAGCCTCGTCCCAGTGTCAATCCGAAGAGCAGGGCGTAATACAGGCCGACGACGAACGGGCCGACGTCTCCGAGTGGCAGGGAGGCGGAGGGCCAGCCGGCGAACCATTCGACGACGCGGTTGGTGTAGGCGACGAATGGCCATGCGATCCACGCCAAGGGGCGTCCGAGGGGTAGCCAGATGGATCCGGCGAGCGCTGCCACCCTGCCGAGCACCATCACCGCCGGTTGTGCGGGCAGAACAAGAGGATTGGCGATCCACGAGACGAGCGACAGCCGGTGGAAGTAGGCTGCGGTCAGCGGGAGCGTCGTCACCTGCGCCGCCAGCGTGAACAGCGCGTATTCGCCGATCGGGCCGGCGAGCCGCGCCGCGCGTTCGGCCGTCGTCCACCGGCCGACGGCGCGGACGAAGGCTATCTTGAGCGGATCCGCGTATAGGACAAGGCCGAGTGTGGCGCCGAACGATAACTGGAAACCGACGTCCCACAGCGTGTAGGGATTCGCCGCCGTCATGACGATCGCCGCCGCACCCAGCCCGGCGAGGGCATCGCCTTGTCGTCCGAGCCGCTGGCCAACGATGGCCAGGCCGGCCATTAGTGCTGCACGCACGACCGAAGCGGAGGCGCCCACGAGCACGGTGTAGATGGCGATGCCCAGCAGCGAAGCCAGCGCGCCGCGCCGCGCGCCGAGCCAGCGGGTAAACAGCCGGCTGAACAATCCGGCAATGATGGCGATGTTGAATCCGGAGATAGCGATGTTGTGCGCTGTGCCGGTCGTGTTGTACGCCTGGCGCAGGGCGGCGGGGATGCCACTCTCGATCCCCAACAGGATGCCGGAGAGCAGCGAAGCCTCCGGCTCGGGGAGCAGTGTGCGCAGAACGGCCTGCGCGTGCGTTCGGTATGCGTGCAGCTGCTGCAGCACAGGGTTGCCATGCCCGGATCCCAGCCGCGTAACGCTGGCGAGCGGCATCTGGCTGTGCACGCCCTGCCGAGCGAGGTAGTCACAGTAAGAGAAGTCGGGAAACTCAGGCGGTGTCTCAAGCCGTCCAAGAGCCTCGACGCGATCGCCGTACGCCCAGTTCACCTGGCGCGTGGCGTACACGAGTGCGATGCCCTGTGCGGGACGAGAGCCTTCGTCCTG
>JAPLGR010000132.1 GCA_026390045.1 Chloroflexota bacterium
CTTGGGGCCGGCCAACGCCTGGGAGGCGGCTACGCGTTCGTCCTTCAAGGCCGAAAGCGTGCGCGCCAGCACCGCCTCCACCACCATCGTCAGCGGGATGCCCATGTCCAGCGCCGAGATGCCCGTCCACTTGCCGGTGCCCTTCTGCTCGGCGGCGTCCACGATCTTGTCCACCAGCGGCGCGCCATCCGCGTCCCGGAACCCCAGGATGTCGCGCGTGATCTCGATCAGGTAGGAGTCGAGCTTGCCCTTGTTCCACCTGGCAAAGACTTTGTGCATCTGCGGCGCGGTCATGCCCAGCCCGTCGCGCATCAGTTGGTACGCTTCGCAGATGAGCTGCATGTCGCCGTACTCGATGCCGTTGTGCACCATCTTGACATAGTGTCCCGCGCCGTTTTCGCCCACCCACTCGCAGCAGGGATCCTCCCCGCCGTCGGCCCGTTTCACTTTGGCGGCAATGGCCTGAAAGACGGGCTTGACGTGCGGCCAAGCCGCCGGCGATCCGCCGGGCATGATGGAGGGCCCGCGGCGCGCGCCCTCCTCGCCGCCCGACACCCCGGTCCCGATGTAGAGCAGCCCCTTGGACTCGACGTAGGCGGTGCGGCGGATGGTGTCGTTATAGTTCGAGTTGCCGCCGTCGATGATGATGTCGCCCGGCGTGAGGTGCGGGAGGAGCTGCTCGATGAAGTCGTCCACCGGCTTGCCACTCTGAACCATCAGCATGACCCGACGGGGCTTGGCGAGTAGCTTGACCAGCTCCTCGATCGAATGCGCGCCGACGATCTTGGTCCCCTTGGCGCCCTTGTCCAGGAACTCGTCCACCTTGGACAGGGTGCGGTTGTAGACGGCCACCGTGAAACCGTGGTCGTTCATGTTCAGGACCAGATTCTGGCCCATCACGGCCAGGCCGATGAGGCCGATGTCTGCTGTGTTCATGGCGCAATCCTTTCCCGTGAGTTACTTCTTCCAGGGCGGCACACTGGGCAGGAACGTTTCGAACTCGGCGATGAGCGAGGCCTCGTACGCGCCCGCGAATATGCCGGCGGTGAATCTGGCGAGACCCTCCCGGAAAAAGCGCTCCCACGACTTCTCTTCCTGGCCGGGGTTGATGGGGAAGAAGCGCACCCCGTTGGCCTGCGCCGCCTCCATGTCGCCGGGAGCATCGCCCATCATCAGAATATGATCGGGCGCGTACTTCCCCTTGGCGCCCAATGCCAGGTGCTGCTTCTTGGAGCCCATCTCCTGGCCGGCGATGACGCGCGCGTACTTGGCGATGTCGTGCTCTTGCCACTCGCGGACGAGGGCTTCGGTGGGTGTGGCGGACACGACGACGACGTCCGCCCGGCCCTGCAACGCCTGCAGGCTCTCGCGCATGTACGGGAAGGGGGGAACGCCGTGCACCAGGTCCGAGATCGAAGCGTTGACGGCCTTGCTCCAGGCCAACGCCTTGTCCAGCTCGGGATCGGGATGCTCGGCCAGGTAGGCCTTGAGGCCTGCGTCGGAGAGCGGCTGTCCCGACTTCATGAACTCGCGGAGCTTCTTCGCCTCGGTGATCGTGGCGCCGCGCGCGATGACCTCGGGCCGCTCGCGCAGCAGATCGAAGACCATGACCAGCGCCGGCCAGCGGTTGATGCCGCGCCACTTGCTGTACAGGTTGACGAACTCGGCCGCTTCGCGCGCGTACTTGGACACCGGCTGCAGGTCCCACCACTTGATGATGTTGGGGCAAAAGCACTCCTTGTGCTTGATTTCCATCGAGTCGAACGCGCAGCCGTCCGAGTCAATCCCGACAAAGAACGGGTGTTGCGGCTGCATTTCGGCCAGAGGCTTGGCCGTGGCAGGGTAGTCGCTCATGTGCGCATCTCCTTCTGGCAATGGATGTGTAAAATGGGTGAGGTGAGGCGATAGGGATCTGCATGTTGGGGCCACGCCGGGCGAACCGCCCCGGCCCCCCTACGGGGCCGCGACCTGCCCGAAGATGCCGCAAGGCCGCCCCCGGTGTCAAGGGGAAAGCGGGGCCAGATCGAAAGCTTCGGCCGCCGGCCTCAGCGCTTTCCCAGGCCGAGCAGGCGGGCGGCGAGGCCCGCGGAGATGCGGATCGCCCCTTCGGGGCACGTCTCCTGACAGCAGAAGCAGGCGATGCAGCGCTC
>JAPLGR010000625.1 GCA_026390045.1 Chloroflexota bacterium
GGAGAGGACTTTGGTGCCCCCTGCCGCAACCGGCGACCAGAAGACCAGCAGCGCCAGTGGGAGCAGAATCCAGCGCCAGACGGGGACATTCCGAAACGAGGCTTGAAGCTTGTCCTTCCAGGCCACCCACAGCCAGAGCAATCCAAGCAGAACGGCGGTGACCAGTGCTCCGGTTTGCACGGCGAGGCCATACTTCTCCGTGACAGCGTGGGTTTGCAGGGCAGCGATGAGGAGATAGTTCAAACCGAAATAGGTCGCCATCACGCGCCCGGCGACCTTTGATCGGAAGACCGCCAGCGCAATAACCCCCAGCGTGGCGACATGAAGAACCCACCCCCAGGCCGCATAGGGTTGGGTGGAGACCTTCAAGATACTCAGGATGACATCCTGTGTGTTGCGCGGGTCGTAGGGGATGTGAGTATAGGGCGGCCACATCGAGAGCACGATAAGCACTATGTATACAAGCGGGTAAAACCACTTCCGGGAAGTCAAACCCTGCAGATTCATGAGGCCCCCTCCAAACAATGCTCAGTCAGATGGAAGGACTATATGCTATCAGATTTGGAGACCGGCAGTGTCTCACCCCGTGGTGTAAATGAAGGGCTGGCTTGACAGAAGAGACCATCGCGTGCTTCCTTCTTCGACGACATGCTTAAAAACCCCAGTGTCACGGATCCTGCGAGGGCTCGGAAAGAACGCAAGTGGAGAGGCCCTGAGTGGCCTCAACGCCGGCACAGGGTGGGCGAAGCGAAGGGGGGCTAGTAAGTCATCTGGTGGACAAGCTGATCCTGGGCGTTGTACAGGTAGGCAGTGTCGCCGCCGTTGTTCCAGACGGCGCTGCCGTCCTTGCACCAATACAGGTCGGTTTGCGTGATCTGACCGCAGCCGGTTCGGACACGCACACTGGCGCCGGCGGCCAGGACGAAGGAGGGGAAGTAGTAGGTGGCTCCGGCCTTGTCCCGGATCCACCAGAGGGTCATGTCGATGGCGGCCGCCCCCTGGTTGGTGACGCAGACGTACTCCTGTTCCTTGGAGTAGTTGTCATCCCCGGGTGAATCGAACTGTGAGCAAGACGGGTCGACAATGACTTGGATCGGAGTGGCTTGCGCCCACATGCCGACTTGCTGGCTCTGAGCTTGCTGCTCGAGGGCATCGAATTCGGCCTGGTGCTTCGTATCAGGCGCGTAGGTGACGGAGTCAGCCCACCCCTGCGAGACGAGCTCGCCGTTCACGAAGAGCCCGGAGGCAAGGTAGACGTACGCCAGGAGGCGGCCGTACCTATCGCGCGGACTGATGTCGGACTCCAGCCGTACCTCCTGCCCCTGAACGAGGGCACGGTTGGCTTCGAGGGCCTCCTGATAGTAGGGGAGACCGTACTCGGGTGTGTCGATGCCGATGTAGCGGACGGTGTCGGTGCGCCCGTCTATAACCACATCGATTGTGTCACCGTCGGTGACGTGGGTGACGCGGGCGAGAGTGAAGCTTGCAGTGGCGGTTGCATATGCGGATGGCGAGGGTAGTGCGCTGGCTGTGGGCTGCGGCCGTGAGGGAAGAGGGCTGGCGGTTAGCGTTGGCTCCGCGGAGCTAGTAGGGGGGATGGCCAGCTCTGGGGTTGGGGACGATGCCGGCAACAGGGCGATCGCCGCAACGGGAGCCGGTGTGGGCTGGCCTGGGCGGGAGACGGCGTGGATGGCGGTCGCCAGCAGAGCGAGGCCAAGGGGAACGGCGACGGCTAGGGCGATCAACGTGGGGCGACGAAGCCGTGTCCGAGCGACATGGGTGGGATCCTGAGCCCGTAAGAAGGACACGTGGATCCCGTCTGGCTCGGGGCGCATCCAGTCGACATTCCATCCGGACTCCAGGGCGCGATGCATCGCATCGTTGGCCTCGGCCTCAGTGGGGTAGGTGCGGAGAATCGTCTTCATCACCAGGTGCCCGTTCGGGCGGAACGCAGCAGTAGCTAGAGGCCGTCCCTTTGCCTGCAGAAACTATAGCGCATGATTGGCTTGCTGGTGCGACGGGACTTGTATGGGGACGGTGATCAGAGAGTGGGCCGTGCAGGGGTCGAACCTGCAGCCTTGTGCTTAAAAGCCCCAGTGTCAGGGATGGAATCAGAGACGGTTGAACAAGCCCAGCCGAAGGTCCCCCTGCCGGGTCAGCATCAGCGAGTTCGGCCGCCAGCGAAGCAAGGATCGGGAACAGGGCGAAAGGCAGCGGATGCAGGACGGGCGCTGCCTTGCCCAAGCGAGGCGCACCCTCCGAGGCTTGAGCGTCACTTGGCACCGGGGGTGTTCTGGTCATCAGGGCTGATGCTGTTCTGGTTGGATCAGCAAGAACTCGTAGGCAGCCCCGCGAGGCCACTTGCTCCAATAGACTTGATCCTCGACCAGCGGAAGGTCCGAGTCAAAGTAGCAGTTGAAGACAACGCGGAATGTGTTCACCGGGGTGACGCTCGGATACAACATCGAGCGGCAGTCCTCCCGGATCAGGATCGCGTTCAGGATCGACGTACGCTCGTCCTCTCCCAGACTTAGGCCCGCGCCATGGTCAGCCTGGAGGATGATGACCGGGGGAACATCCGAATTGCCCAGGATGGACTGGATGACCTGTTGAATACGGTCGGTGATGTAGGCGGCCTGACCGCGGTAGAGGCTCGGGGCATCGCCACCGCTTTCATCCGTCTCCATCAGTGTGAACGGCTCGTCCGAGATGAGCGCTTCGCCGGAAGCCGTGAAGAGGTACGGTCGATGTGGGGCAACGATGTGGGCGAAGACCAGGCGCGGAGTCTCCAGGGGGAGCGGCTGGGCCAGATTGTCGAACTGGGAAAGGATGATCGTCCGAAGCAGCTCGTGCGAATAGCTTTCTTGACGCGAGGGGTTGTTCACATAGTTGAGCTGGATGATTCGCATGCTCAGCAGGGGCTCAAGAATGGTGGTCTCAAGCAGCATGCTCTCAAAGGCATTCGGCCGGAGGCCTTCGTTCAGGGATGGCACGTTGTCCGTGGCCGGGCCGAGAAAGAGATCGGCGTCAATCCATTCCGTGGGTACGTAGCCTGACTAGAGGCCGATGGTGTGGTATCCGATCTCTTTGAGGGAGCGGCTGACAAGGCTGTGGCGGATGAAATCGATGAAGGGCGTGGGGTAGTATCCAGGAATCATGTTGGCGCCCAGGTCTTGGGCGAGGGTGAGGTTCAAGGATGAGGCTAGGGATAGAGAGGTCCAATTGTGGTTGCTGCGGCTTTCTGCCGCTACGTAGAAGCCCTCGCTCTCAAGGAAGGCGATGAACTCGGAATTGTCCAGGCCGATGACCTCGCTCATGTAGTCGGAGCGAGCGTATCCGTCCAGGATGATGTAGTAGATGTCGGGCAACGGCTCGCCGGCCTGGGGTCGGAGGACCACCATGGGGATCCGTCCGGCCTGCCCCCCTTTGCAGGTGTGCGCCCTGAGATAGAAAGTGCTCAGCGAGAGAACAGGTAGCAGGAGGGCGGCCAAGCCGATCAGGTTCAACACAGGAGTGATCGATCGTCCGGATGCGCGCTTGTGGGTCATGATGGCCCAGACGGCGAGGAACAGGCCGACCCAGACGGGAAGGAGGAACCGATGGCGAGCCAGCGGGAGACCGAGGCTGCGGACTCCACTCAGCGATGCATAGACGTGGCCGTAGGAGAAGAACAGCAGCCCCGCCAGCGATGTGAGGGTGGCCGCGCGCCAGACGTCGCGAGTGATCAGTGCAAACAGGGCCCAGAGCACGAGGCAGGCGGCTAGCGCGGCCACGAGGCTCCGGATGGCTGCTTCCGGGTAGAGTTCTTGGATGTTCCAGGCCAAGAGAGAGACCACCGGAAACAGGAAGAACAGAACCGGGTGGAGAGGGGCGGTCGCCAGATGCTTGGCAAGGCCCCGGGCGGCCGATCGCTCGCTGCCTGACCGCTCGGTCATTTCGCATCCTCCTGTGGGCAGGTTAGCAGCGTGTCACTGCTGATTGAGAGGTCATAGATCATCTCGAGGGACGGGGACGCGTAGGCGTGATCGGGCAACAGTGGGTACTGAGTTCCGAAGTAGGTGTTGAAGACCACTCGGAAGATATTGACCGATGAGATCCCTGCATAGAGGCCCTCGGCGTTCCCGCCTGGCAGGTAGTAGGCTCCCAAATTGGCATTGCGATCGGGCGCCACACCGTGGTCGGATTGCAGGAGGATGATAGGGGGCGTTTCGGAATCGCGGATGATGGCCTTGATGATGGAGGTGATGCGGTTGTTGATGAACGCGATCTGGTTGCGGTAGCCCTCATAGTCGTGCTGATCGTCTATCGGCAGTCCCCAGCCTTCTCGATAGAACGCGCTGTCAGTTTGCAGGCTGCCGTCGGCCGTGAAGATATAGGGCTCATGGGGGACTAGCACATGAGCGAACACGAACTTCGGGCCGCTCGTGGTTGGCAGTTCCTCCAGCATCCTCAGTACGAACAGCTCCCGGTTGTAGTGAAGATAGTAGACATCCTGGGAGAGTCCCTGCACCAGAAGCGCTTGGGCGTCCGCCAGGAGAGACAACGCGGTGGTCTTGACCAACATGGCTTCGAAGGGCTGAATCTGAGACAGGAGAGAGGACCGACTGGGTGGCCGCAAGTACAGGTCGGCATCCTCAATCTGGCTCCACGGATAGCCCGTTTCAAAGGCAACCATCTTGTAGCCCAGCGCCGCAAGCTGCCGTCGGACCTTGCTCTGCTTGATGAGGGGCCACAAGAGAGAATGATCGGTCTCTCGGGGCTCTACTTTGAGGAGATTCTGGAGGTAGTCGTAGTTCAGTTCGGAGGCCAGAGAGGACTCAGTGTGATCGTAGTTGCTCTGGCTGCATTCTGCCACGAAGAAGCCCAGCCCCTCGAGTTCTGCGAGAAACGGCTGGTTGTCAATACCGTAATTCGCGAGCAGTAGATCCTGGCGGGCGTACTTGTCTAGGATGATCAGGTAGATGTCGGGAAGATGATCGGGGTCTCTTGGGGTCAGGCTGCTGGTCTGGGCGGCATCGGACTCGGACCCCCGGGCCGTGAGACGCGAGAAGCTGAAGCTCGTGATCTGGCCCATGGGCAATAGCAGAAGGACCGCAGCACTGATGTTCAATGCGTGAGTGATCGCGGCATGGTCCTTGACCACCCGGAGGGTCCACCATGCTCCGAGGCCCAGGAGCAGGAGCCAAGTAGGTGCCAGGTAGCGGTGGCGGCCAAGCATGAGGCCAAGAGGCTGTGCCGTCTTGAGGTAGTCGTACACCTGTCCGTATGAGAAGAAAAGTATCAGTCCCAGGCTGAGCAACGCAGAGGCCTTGTGGTCGTGCTTCAGGACTCGCTTGAGGACCCAATAGAGAGCCGACGCGACCGCGACGGACACGAGCCACGGGCGCAACGCTATCTTGGGGTCCATCTGGGTGATGTTGTTGGACAGAAGAGCGAGGACGGGGTAGGTAGCAAGCAACAATGGAGATACCCCAGGGTGCTTCAAGCACTTGCCAATCGCCCTACCCGCGTTGAGTTTCATGCCTACGCCGTTCGCCTCTCGGGGTTTCCGGCGCTTCCAAGGAAGAGAGCGTCGGTGTGACGGACAGTCGGTGCCAACCCATGGTTGCTGGAATCGAGGTCCTCCCCATTGCCTGACAGCCGCGGACAAGGCGGCCACGCCTCGCTCTGTGTGGGCCCCAGTCAGCGATTCCGCGCCGCATCCTAGTGGGCCCAGCAGATCACGCTGTGCCGCAGCCGCCCGGGCCGTACACCTGAGGGTGTGGATTCCGGCAGGTACCGGGAGCCACTATGAGGATGCCAGTGGGGGGATTCTAGTCTATCGTGCGCTAGGGAGGAGGTCGCACTTGCCTTGGTGCGTGGATCGTTGTCGGGTGGTCTCTTGAACGCGGATTTGCTGGTGGGCCGTGCAGGGGTCGAACCTGCAACCTTGTGCTTAAAAGCCACAGTGTCAAGCATTGAATCAGGGGCGGCCTAGGGCGCAGTGTAAGGGGCCGGCCTCGAGGCATATTGTGCAGCCTGTCGGGTCAGTCGAAGATCCTGGTGTCCCTTCAGGGCTCAAGTCCGTTCGTCGTGGATGCCCTTACCGGGGTCCTGCCGCAGGCCCCGCGCACTGCGAGGGGTCGTATGCCAGGGCTTCAGTCGGATGTTATCCGGCATCCGGGATTGCGGGGTGGCAGTTCTTTGCTGCGAGTAGATGCCAAGCCTGCTGGCGGTGGGGCGGGCGCCAGCAGGCTGTCGGTGGAAGCGGGTGGGTGAACGAGAACAACTACGCGCGGCTGGGTTTCATGAACTGGAGATACGCGTAGCCTGCCGCCAGGACGAGGTAGATCGCAACCGCGGACCAGCCCACTGCGCTGAACACGCCCGAAAGCGTGCCCATCATAGACACGATGACGGCGATCAGCTGGCCTATCAGGGATCCCAAGATGATGGCCTTCTGCGCGGGGCCGTCCGAGACTTTTCGGGCGAGCCAGCAGATCAGGCCGACGTGGATCATCTCTACGCCGAACAGCTGACTGGCGAGATTGACTGCGGGTCCAGGTGTGACCCCGTAGATGGATAGGACCGTGGATGGGACAAGGACGAGGCCAATGCCGTAGATCAGTGCGACGACGGCATTGACGATGAGAACAGTGCTGAACTTCATGCCTCTGCCTCCTTTGCCAAGGTTCGAATCGTACTAGGCTATTGTGAAAGGGATCACGCGGAAGAAGTGATCTCGGTGAGATGCTCCTTTCTTGGAGGTCCCCACAGTAGTGACAACCCCTGCTGGGCGGTAGGGGTGCGCCCGAAGTCCTGGAGCCGCGCTGCCCGATGGGTTGCATGCCCCGGGAAGTGGATCGGGGAGTGGGCCGTACAGGACTTGAACCTGTAACCTTGTGCTTAAAAGCCCCAGTGTCAGCGGTCATATCTGAGTCGGGCGAGGCCGCACACCGCACACGCCCACTTCCAAGCCCTCCACCGCCAGGCCTCCGAGGCATTGACGATTCGTTGACGCCCCTGGTCCGTTCGTTGACCTCGGATTGACCGCCTCGTGCCATACCATTGCGCTGGATAGGATGGTGCTTGGCGATGGATGGGGAACTGCTCCTCGGCGCCTGCGCGGCATTGCTCCTGCTTGCTTACCTCATCTACTCGGTACTGTTTCCCGAGAGGTTGTAGGCCGTCCATGAAACCGCTCGAGATCGCCCAGGTGTTAGCACTCTTCGTGGTTGTGCTCACGGCCGCTCCGCTTCTGGGGAGCTACATGGCACGAGTGTATTCCGGGGGCCGGAACTTCCTCAGCCCCGTCCTAGGACGCGTGGAGCATGCCATCTACCGGTTCGGCGGAGTCGACCCGCAGATCGAGATGCGCTGGACGACGTACGCCGCCGCGCTGCTGGCCTTCAACCTGGTCGGACTACTCCTGCTTTGGCTCCTCCAGCTAGCCCAGGCCAGTCTTCCACTTAACCCCGCCCGGTTGCCCAATGTGGGCTTGTGGCTGGCCTTCAACACGGCCGTGAGCTTCGTCACCAACACCAACTGGCAGTCCTACTCCGGCGAAACGACGATGAGCTATCTGGTCCAGATGGCCGGCCTGACGATCCAGAACTTCGTCAGCGCGGCCACCGGGATGGCCGTAGCGATTGCGTTGGCGCGAGGGCTGGCGCGCAAGTCCAGCTCGACCATCGGCAACTTCTGGTCGGACCTCGTGCGCGGCACGCTCTACATCCTACTGCCCCTCTCAGTGATCTTGGCCTTCCTTTTGGTCAGCCAGGGTGTCGTGCAAACCTTCTCCCCTCCGGCGACGGCACTGACACTGCAGGGAAGCCCGCAGGTCATACCGCTTGGCCCGGCAGCATCTCAAGTCGCCATCAAGCAATTGGGCAGCAACGGCGGAGGCTTCTTCAATGCCAACAGCGCCCACCCGTTGGAGAACCCTACCCCATTCTCCAACTTCCTAGAACTGGTCTCGATCCTCCTGATACCGGCCGGGCTGCCGTTCACCTACGGATCGATGGTCGGGTCTCACAGGCAAGGATGGGCGATCTTTGCCGCGATGGCGACCCTGTTCACCGTCTTCCTCGCAGGTGCCTTGGCCTCAGAGTTCGGCATGCACCCGGCGAACCTGGAGGGCAAGGAGGTCCGCTTCGGCGTGGCGAACAGCGTGCTGTGGGCGGTGACGACGACGGCGGTCTCCAACGGCTCGGTCAACAGCATGCATTCCAGCCTCTCGCCTCTGGCCGGGATGCTGGCGATGCTGAACATGCAGCTCGGCGAGGTGGCCTTCGGCGGTGTGGGCGCCGGGCTGTACGGCATGCTGATGTTCGTCATCCTGACCGTGTTTGTGGCCGGGCTGATGGTCGGTCGAACCCCCGAGTACCTGGGCAAGAAGATCGAGGCCTTTGAGATCAAGATGGCGGTGGTGGCTGTCCTGTCTCCCAGTGCCTTCATTCTTCTATTCTCACCCCTGGCCGCGGTCACGAAGGTTGGTCTGGCGTCGGTCCTCAACCCGGGACCCCATGGCCTGAGCGAGATCCTGTATGCCTTCTCCTCGGCGGCCGCCAACAATGGCAGTGCCTTTGCCGGCCTCAACGCCAACACGGACTTCTACAATATCCTGCTCGGCATCGCCATGCTCGTCGGCCGCTATGCCGTCATCGTCCCGGCCTTGGCCATCGCCGGCAGCATGGTGGTCAAGCAGGTCACTCCACCCTCGTCCGGGACCTTCCCGACGGACGGGCTGCTGTTCGTCGCGTTGCTGGTCTCGGTTGTGGTCATCATCGGCGCGTTGACCTTCTTCCCCTCCTTGACCCTGGGGCCAATCGTGGAGCACTTCCTGATGCGCATGGGACGCACGTTCTGATCCGGAGGCAGCCAGCATGTTCAAGTCACATTCCCTCGCCCTGATTTTCTGGGAGTACATCCAGGCGACCAGCCTCGTCCTGTTGACGACACTGGTGATGTTCCTGATCGGCCATCATGTCCTCGGTCAGGCCGTCATCGCGCTGCTCTACCTGCTCCCCATCGGCTGGAGTGCCAGCCGTTGGGGCCAATGGCCCGCAGCGTGTGCCTCGGTGGTGGCCTTCCTGACCTTCAACTTCTTCTTCGTCCCACCCCTGTTTACCTTCCACGTCGCCGCCCTCCAGGGTTGGCTGGTGCTCGTCGTCTTTCTGATTGTGGCCGTGGCCATGATCGGCCGGATCCAGGCGGGTCTGGACAGGGCGCGGGCGCGAGAACGCGAGGCCATCTACCTGTACGAACTCAGCACCGCGCTTATGGGCCATCGGTCCGTGGACGGAGTCGCCCAGATCGTCGCCGGCAATCTGCGGCAGCTCACCCAGGCTGCCTGCGTGCAGGTGGCGATCTTCCACGGAAACGTTCTTGTCTCAGTGCCCGCCTCACGCCCGGTCAAGGAAAAGGCCGATCATCTCGTCCCGATCACTGACGGGCCGAACCTGATCGGCGAGATCCGGACCTGGGATGGAGAGAACGTCCCGACCCCCTCGGACCGCCTGCTCCAGACCTTTGCCGTGCAGACGGCCCTCGCCCTCCAGGGGGCGTCAGGCTGATCCCCTAGCCAGAGCCAGACGGGCAATATGGAACCCAGCGCTCGCGCTACTCCCCTTTTCGAGCCCGCCATCTTGCGGCGCGCCATCGTCGACTCGTTCCGCAAGTTGACGCCACGTCAAGAGGCCAGGAACCCAGTGATGTTCGTCGTCCTCATCGGTGCCCTCTTGTCAACTGTGACCGTGGGTCGGGCACTGGCGGCAAGCCGGGTCTCAGGATTCGACGTTCAGATCGTCCTCTGGCTGTGGTTCACCCTGCTGTTCGCCAACTTTGCCGAGGCCATGGCCGAGGGGCGCGGCAAGGCTCAAGCCGATAGCCTGCGCAAGACGCGCACGACCACTCTCGCCCGACGGCTGCGGAACGATCACGAGGAACAGGTGTCGTCGGGCGTTCTTACTCCGGGGGACCTGGTGGTATGCGAGGCCGGCGACATCATCCCCAGCGACGGGGAGGTTGTTGACGGAGTAGCCAGTGTCGACGAGTCGGCCATTACCGGCGAATCGGCACCCGTGATCCGCGAGAGCGGCGGTGATCGTTGCGCCGTTACCGGCGGGACGCGCGTCCTCAGCGACCGCATTGTCGTCCGCATCACCTCCGAGCAGGGACACACTTTCCTCGACCGGATGATCGCTATGGTGGAGGGTGCCCGTAGGCAGAAGACGCCCAACGAGATCGCCTTGACCATCCTGCTTTCGGCCCTGACGATCATCTTCCTGCTGGCGGTAGTGTCCCTCAAACCGGTCGCTGCCTACAGTGAGCTGGCCTCCGGTCAATCTGGGCCGAGTCTTGTGACCGTGCCGGCGCTGGTCGCCCTTCTGGTCTGCCTGATCCCAACCACGATCGGTGGATTGCTCTCGGCGATCGGGATCAGCGGCATGGATCGGCTGGTGCAGCGCAACGTCCTGGCGATGAGCGGCCGGGCGGTGGAGGCCGCCGGGGACGTCGATGTGTTGTTGCTGGACAAGACCGGAACCATCACCTTCGGCAATCGAATGGCCTCGGCGTTCGTGCCTGCTCCCCAGGTCGCCCCTGATCGGCTGGCCCAGGCCGCCCAGCTGGCCTCGCTGGCGGATGAAACGCCAGAAGGTCGTTCAATCGTCATCCTGGCCAAGAATCGGTACAACCTGCGCGGGCGCGACATTTCCGAGTCGCAGGCCCGGTTCGTGCCATTCACCGCTCAGACTCGCATGAGCGGCGTCGAC
This sequence comes from Chloroflexota bacterium, assembly GCA_026390045.1. Taxonomy (GTDB): domain Bacteria; phylum Chloroflexota; class Anaerolineae; order Anaerolineales; family E44-bin32; genus DYJB01. The sequence goes on from JAPLGR010000625.1 coordinate 10,755, forward strand.
TTCCCCAGCCGCGATGGACACCCCCCACTGGTCATCCGCAAGGGAGCGGCCGACGCGATCCGGCAGCATGTGGAGCGCCTGGCCGGTGCCTTCCCGCCCTCCGTACAGGAAGCGGTAGACGCCATGGGCCGGCAGGGGAGCACCCCGCTGGTGGTGGCCGAAAACGGCAACGTCCTGGGAGTGGTTCAACTCAAGGACGTGGTAAAGGGTGGCATTCGAGAGCGATTCGCCCAACTGCGAGTCATGGGCATCCGGACAGTGATGGTCACGGGTGATAACCCGCTGACGGCCGCCGCCATCGCGGCGGAGGCTGGTGTAGATGACTTCATGTCTCAGGCCAACCCGGAGATGAAGCTCAGGAGAATCCGGCAGGAGCAGTCTGAGGGCCACCTTGTGGCGATGACGGGGGATGGAACGAACGACGCCCCGGCACTCGCGCAGGCCGACGTAGGCGTGGCGATGAACACGGGAACCCAGGCCGCCCGCGAAGCCGGGAACATGGTCGACCTGGACAGCAACCCCACGAAGCTCATCGAGATCGTTGAGATCGGCAAGCAGCTGCTGATGACCCGCGGCGCGCTGACAACGTTCAGCATCGCCAACGATGTCGCGAAGTACTTCGCCATCCTCCCGGCGATGTTCGGGACCTTGTATGCCACCGCCGGCCAGGCAGGGCCCCTGAGCGCCTTGAACGTCATGGGCCTGCACTCTCCCCAGAGCGCCATCCTCAGCGCCGTGATCTTCAACGCACTGATCATCGTCGCCCTCGTCCCCCTCGCGCTCCGAGGCGTTGTCTATCGCCCCTTGGGCGCTGGTGCCATCCTGCGGCGGAACCTGCTCGTTTACGGCGTGGGTGGCTTGATCGCACCCTTCTTGGGCATCAAGCTGATTGATGTGTTGCTCACTCTCACTAGGCTGGTCTAGCAAGCCCCGGGCGGCTAGTGCCCACAGAGGCGTCGGGATGACAAAGGGAAGCCTGAGATGCTCAAGCAGCTGATCCCCGCCATTCGCATGCTCCTGGTGCTTACCTGCGTCACGGGCGTGGCATATCCACTCGCCGTGACTGCGGTGGCTCATGTGGCATTCCCGTCGCAAACCGGAGGCAGCTTGCTTTGGAAGGACGGCCAGGTGGTCGGATCGAGCCTGGTAGGCCAGGCGATGGACGAGGATCGCTACTTC
>JAPLGR010000398.1 GCA_026390045.1 Chloroflexota bacterium
TGCGACATTGGACTGGGACCCGTCGCGGCCTTCACAGCGAAGCTTGGATGGCGCCGCCGTCGAAGGACAGCGCGTGCCCGTCGATGTACGACGCGGCGGGAGATGCCAGCCACGCGACGGCCCGCCCATACTCCTCGACAGTGCCCATGCGGCCCAGCGGAATGCCACGCGTGACGCGCGCCGCCTCGTCTGCAACGGAAGTCCCGTTCCGTGCGGCGCGATCGATCAGCAGCTGGTCGACGCGCTCGGTCCGCGTCCACCCCGGGTTGATCGAGTTGACCCGAATGCCCTTCGGGCCGAGCTCATTGGCCAGCGACTTCATCAATCCGATGACGGCCATGCGCAGTGAGTTGGAGAGGATCAGGTTGTCGAGGGGCTGGCGGACCGAGATCGACTGCGTGGCGAGGATGGAGCCTTCGCCCCGCTCGAGCATGTGCGGCACGACGGCGTAGCATAGGTAGACCGCGCTCAACAAGGTCAATCGGACAGCCGCCTCCCAGTCCTGCGGGCCAAGCTCCAGGAACGAGCCCGGCGGAGGCCCGCCCGCGTTGATGATCAGGATGTCGAGCTGCCCCAGGCGCTCCAGTGTGGAGGAGACCACGCGGTCCACGTCCTCCCTGCGCGTGAGGTCCGCATGCAGCGCATGCACCGTCGCGCCGGTAGACGTGCGGATGTCGTCTGCCGCCTGGTCCACAGCGCTGCTGCGGGAGCAAATGGCAACCCGCGCGCCGTTCCGTGCCATCTCCATCGCGGCTGCCTTGCCCAGTCCCTTGGATGCGGCCGTCACGAGAACCGCCTTGCCGGTCAATCCCAGGTCCATTGATCCCTCCTATTCGCAGGCGGGCACGGGGCCGCAAGTGCCGAAAGGGACCGAGGCGTGCTCATGGTGCCGCGGCATGCGCGATGCGCCTCTCACAATCTTCACTCGCTTGATCCAGCCACGGCGCCTTCTGCCGGGCCGGAGAGGTTGATCGTGAACGCCCGCCAGTTCCCGCTCGTCTCGCGCACTGCAAAGCCCGCCTGCTCGGCGAGCCTGCGAACCGTGCTCCGGCTCTGGTAGTGGGGATCGGGGAAGACCTCCGTGACGGACAGGATGCCCCCGGGCCTCAGGCTGTGCTGGATTTCGCGCAGCGCGTTCACGCGGTCCGGGATCTCGCCCAGCACGGTGACCAGAAGCGCCCGGTCGAAGGCGCCGGCGGGCAGCGCACCGCTGCCAAGCGCAGCCTGCAGCGTACGGACGTTCGTGATGCCTCTTGCCTCCAGACGGGCCTTGAGGCGCGACAGCATCCCTTCCTGTAGGTCGACGGCGAGCACGCTCCCGCGCTCGCCGACGCGCTCAGCAAGTGGGATCGTCAAGCGGCCGGGGCCGCAGCCCGCGTCCAGGACGTGCATTCCTGGAACGATGCCGGCGCGCTCCAAGAGCAGCGCGCTTCCAGCGACTCGCTCCATTGCCCGGTTCTCAAGGAGCCAGATGAGCTCCGGCGGACACGGGATTGCATGCCGCCGGGTCAGCACGCGCCAGCCGAACACTAGCCCCGTGAGGCCGACCAGTAGGACCACGGTGAAGGACAAGTCGCACATGGAGGTCTCCCTGCCCGTCGTCAGGCCCGATAGCGAGAAGAACGCTTGAGGAGGTCGAGGCTTCCGAGTGGCGGCAAGCCGGGACATCCGTTCCACGAGGGATCTGAAGCTACCACATCTGAAGCTGCTGGTCGACGACTTGAAGATCCGGTCGGCGCGCCTCAATCCAACCCGGGATACCGTCGAGGACTTGCTGCGCGTGTCGCCCGTCACTGCTCACGACGGCGCAGGCGATCACCGCCGCCGTGTGGCTGTCTTGCCGCTCGATCTCAGCGGCCGATACGTTGAACTCCTTGTGAAGCCCGGCCAACAGCGGCTTGAGGCGGCTGCGCTTCTCCTTCAGCGATGCACAACCAGGGAGCCTGAGCTCGACCGACATCACGGCGACGTGCATGCGACAAGTCTAGCCGCCGTGCATGCGGTTGACAAGTTCGGGGATCACCTCCCCAAGATGTCCTTCTGGGATCAGCTGTGAGTGCAGATCGGACGCGGCGGGCAGCCTATCCCAGCCGGCGTCAGCGGCGGGAGCCGCGCAGGGTCCATGCATCGGCCGCGAAGCGTTCCGACCGCAGGGTCAGCGCGCGTTTCTGCTCCTCGTCACTTGGCTCGGCGATCGTCCACTGCAGACCGAGGGCTTCCTGGAATCCGGCTGCAAGCGATTCGGCGGCTCGGTCCCACGTCACCTGTCTCCCGAGGAGCTGTTCGAGCGTCGTGGCTCGCGCTCGCACGCGATCGGCCCCCGCCGCGCGGGCAGCGTCATCACGATACGAGAGAACGTCGCAGATGCGTCCCAGATCGCCACACAGCGGCAGCGAGCCGTGCTGCAGCACACCGGCCACGCGCCGCAGCTGCGCGCTGCCGATGAGCTTCCTGCCGCCGGCGGTGATCTCGTATGCGCTGG
>JAPLGR010000222.1 GCA_026390045.1 Chloroflexota bacterium
TGCTGGTGATGAAGCTGGTCCCCGGAACGTCGCGGTTGGGCACGATCTCGACCGCGTTCCTGGTGGGCGTTGGCGCAGCGGTTGTTGTGGGCGGGGCGATCACCGGCACGCTGATCCCGCAGTCGATGGCGGCGATGACGACGCTGAACCCTGCGGTGGTTGCACCGCAGACGGGTGAGACCGGCCTCGAGCGCGTGGTCAACGTCGTGATCATGCTGGTCGGCACGATCAGCACGCTGGCCTACTTTCGCTTCACGCTGCGCCGCGGGGCGGCGAGTGAGGGCCGGCCGGTCGGGCCGATCGGCATGCTGGGGAGGGCGGTGAGCGCGCTCGGCAAGTCGTTCATCGCGCTGGCCTTCGGCGTGATGTACGCCGGTGCCCTCTCGGCCACTTTGCTCATCCTGACGCAGCGCATTCAGTACCTGTGGGACGCCCTGACCGGGCTGCTGGCGGGAGGATGATGGACCTGCCGAACATGGTCGACGCCGAAACGCTGCTGGCGGTGGATGTGGGAAGCGTCCACACCCGCGCCAGCCTGTTCGACGTCGTCGACAACCAGTATCGCCTGGTCGCCACGGGACGCTCGCTCTCCACCGCGACGACGCCCTTGCTTGACATCAGTGAGGGCGTGCGCATGGCGATGGACCAGATTCAGACCATCACCGGCCGGCGGCTGCTGGATGAACAGGATGGGCTGATCATGCCCAGCTCATCGCAGGGCGCCGGAGTGGATGTATTCGTCGCTACCTCTTCGGCTGGCCCGCGCCTGCGTGCTGTGCTCGTCGGCCTGACGCCGGGCGTGTCGCTTGAATCAGGCCGCCGCTTGGCCACCTCCTCATATCTCGACGTGGTCGAGGAGATCGGGCTGGCCGACCGGCGGCGTGAAGACGAGCGGATCGATCTGATCCTCGCCGCCCGGCCGGACCTGATCCTGATCGTTGGCGGGACCGACGGCGGCGCCGATGAGTCCGTGCTGCGGCTGGTGGAGGGCGTGGCGCTCGCGGCAGGGCTGCGTCCCGCAGGGCATGCGCCGCGCGTCCTGTACGCCGGCAATCGTCAGCTCGGCGCGGCGATCGTCGAACGCTTCGCCGATCAGAGTTCGGTCTCGCTGGCGCCCAATGTCCGCCCGAGCTTGGAAAACGAGGATCTGACCTCGGCGCGCAATCGGATGGCCGAGGTCATCGCTGACCTGCGCTCGTCGAAGATCTCCGGCTTCGACCTGGTGCGCCAGTGGTCGGGCGGCTACGTGATGCTCACGGCAGACGCGTTCGGGCGAGTGATCCGCCACCTCAGCCAGACGTACGAACCGCGCAGGGGCGTGCTGGGAGTCGACCTGGGTGCATCGCAGACGACCATCGCCGCCGCGTTCGGAGGCGACCTGCGCCTGACGGTGCGCACCGACCTCGGGCTTGGGGCGCCGCTGCCGTCGCTGCTGCGCACCGCCTCGATGGAGTCCATCACCCGCTGGCTCCCCAGCGATATCGCTGATGACGTGGTGCGCGACTACATCTTCAACAAGTCGCTGCAGCCGCAGACCATCCCGATGGAAAAGGACGAGCTGCACCTGGAGTTCGCACTGGCGCGCCAACTTCTTCAGACGGCGCTCGGTCTGGCGCGCTCCGGATGGCCGAAGGGCAAGAACGGGCGCGGCTCACTGCTGCCGCCAATGGAGCCGATCCTGGCCGGCGGAGGCGTGCTGTCGCGGGCGCCGCGCCCCGGCTACGCTGCGCTGGCGCTGCTCGATTCGCTCCAGCCCACCGGGATCACGACACTGGTGCTCGACCCGTACGGCCTGACGCCGGCGCTCGGCGCGGCGGCGGCCGTGATACCGATGGTCGCTGTGCAGGTGCTCGAGTCCGGCAGCTACGTCAGCCTGGGCACGGTCGTCTCGCCGCTGGGAGGCGGCCGCACCGGGCGGCCCGTGGCGCGGGTCAAACTGGAACGCGAGGGCCAGGCAGCGCTGGAGGGCGAGGTGCGGCTGGGGCAGCTGGTCGTGCTGCCGCTGCCGCAGGGCGAAGTCGGTCGGCTGACGCTGCGGCCAGAGCGGGGCTTCGACGTCGGCTTCGGCGCGTACGGCAAGGCGGGGACGCTCAAGGTCACGGGCGGGGCGGTCGGGCTGATTATTGACGCCCGCGGCCGCCCGCTGGCGCTGCCCAAGGACGCCGGCCGCCGCCGGGAGCTCAACCAGAAGTGGCTGATCGACATCGGGGCGCTGCAATGACGGCCTGGCACTCATCTTGCAACCCGGGTCTTACCTGACCATGAAATCTGCCTACCTTCCCCCCGTCTTGCACGTCACGCCGATGACCATCGTCCGGCGGGATCGCACGCTGCCTGTCCCGGGGACGGTCACCGCTCGGCTCAACGAGCGAGTCCAGGCCGTCGACGTGATCGCCGAGGCCGAGACCGCCCCGCGCCACGTCTTCCTTGACCTGGCCCGCGGTCTGGGCGTGCCGGCGAAAGAAGCACCGAGCCACCTGGTCCGCCAGAAGGGCGACCGGGTGGAGGCGGGCGACACGATCGCCGGCCCGGTCGGTATGGCGCGGCGAACGGTGCGTGCCCCGGCCGACGGCCGTGTGGTTGCCATTGAGGGTCATCGCGTGCTGTTCGAGGTGCGAGGTGAACCCATCGGCCTGCGGGCCGGAATGCCGGCGCTGGTCGTGGGCTCGGACGGGACGCAGACGGTGACGCTGGAGGTCACGGCGGCGCTGGTGCAGGGCGTGTGGGGCAACGGCAAGCAGGATTTCGGCGTGATTCGCACGCTGGGCAGCGGGCCGGGAGCCCGCATGCAGACCGACATGCTGGACATCAACCTGCGCGGTGCGGTGCTGATCGGCGGGACCTGCGATCAGGCCGCCCCGCTGCATCAGGCGACAGAACTAATGGTGCGCGGCATTGTGCTCGGTTCGATTACCTCGGATCTGATCCCGGCGGCACAGCGCCTGAACTATCCGCTGATGATCACCGAAGGCTTCGGCGTGCTTCCGATGAACAGCGCGGCCTACGGCCTGCTGACGTCGAACGTCGGGCGCGATGTTGCCATCGATGCGCGGCCGCCAGCCGATCGCTATTCCTATCAGCGGCCGGAGATCATCATCCCGCAGCCGCCCAGCCGGCAGGCGGACTTTCCCGAGGAAATCATTCCGCTGAAGGAGGGGGCGCGTGTGCGGATCCTGCGCGCCCCGTTCCACGGCGCGGTCGGCGTCGTGCGCGACCTACCGAACAAGGCAGCCGATTTTCCCAGCGGGCTGCTCGCCCGCAGTGCAAATGTCGAAATCGAGGGCCTGGGGAATCGAATGATCCCCCTGGCCAACCTGGAAGTGATACAGTAGACCGCGCCCCTGCGCCGGACTTCAGGGGCGGCGTCAGGACCTGCGTGAGGAGAGTTGACAATGGCAGAAGACTTCGAGGTCGGTAGCGCGGCGCCGGAGGAAAAGTCCAACCGGACCTTCGTGATCGCCGCTGGCGCGGTGGGCGGGCTGCTCGTGTTGAGCATGATCTGCCTGGCCGTGTACGCACTGGTCGTGGCGCCGCGGCAGCAGGAGTCCCGCAACGCACAGGCGACGCAGATCATCTTGGACAACACCAAGATGGCGGCGTCGCTGACGGAGACGGCGGGCGCGCTGCATCCCACCAACACCAAAGCCCCGACGAAGACGCCGGTGCCGACGGCCACGATGACGCCGACGGCGGTCGTTGTGGTTGCGTCATCCACGCCGACGTCGGCCGCGACGATCGACCCGGGCATCGCCACTGCGATCGCCCAGGCGACGCTGGCGGCTGCACAGGGCGGCGGTGGCACACCCACTCCGACGGCGCTGCCCGCTACGGGCTTTGCTGACGAAGTTGGCCTGCCCGGGTTGGTGCTGCTGGGCGCGCTGCTGGTCGTGGTGGTAATCATCTCCCGCCAGCTGCGAATGCGCTCGACGACCTAGGCGTGTCGCCTGCCCGATTGCCTGCCCGTTTTCCATTCCGGCAGGGCCTACCGTGCGTTGGCCCTGCCGTCGCGTCTTGAGGGGGAATCCCGATGGCTGTCCTCCCTTATGAATCGCTCGCCCGCCGCGTGCTGACCGATCTCTCGGCTGGGAACTGCGCCGCGCTGGTCGGCCTGAGCAACACCGGCAAGTCGACACTGATGCGCGCGCTGGCCGGGCAGTCGGCCGAGCGCATCTACGCCAAGCTGTGCGGCCGCAAGGTGGTGCTGATCTATGTCGACTGCAACCGAGCCGTGGCCATCTCGGCCCAGGGCTTCTACGAGGTTGTCCTGCGCTCACTGCTTGAGGCGCTGGCCGACCAGGTGGCGCTGGATGTCACTGCCACGCTTCGGGGCCACCATCAGGAAGTGACCGACGCCGCGACGGCCTTCAATGCCTCGCTGTCGTTCAACTTGGCGCTGACCGACCTGTGCGAGCAGCTGAAGCGCGACCTGGTCCTGCTGATCGACGAGTTCGACGAGCTGTACACGACGCTCGATGACCGCGCCCTGCTGAACCTGCGCGCGCTGCGCGACCGGTTTAAGGACCGGCTGGGCTACGTCACCGCCACCGTGCGCGCTCTGCCCGCGCTGCGCGGCGCGTCGGTGGAGGACGAGTTCGCCGAGATGTTCGCGCAGTCGACCTATCCGATGCCGCCGCTGGACGAGGACGAGGCGCGCCAGATCCTCGGATCGCTGAACCTGGCGAACCTGAGCACCAAGCGTGTGGCAACGTGCCTCGAGCTGGCCGGCGGGCATATGGGGTTGCTGGTGGCGGCGGCGCAGGTTGTCGCCGGGATGGAGACTGACCAGTTGGGTGAGGCGCTTGCGGTGGTGGGGCAGGAGCCAACGCCGCGCGCCGAGTGCCTGAAGATCTGGAATCAGCTGACGCCCGAGGAGCAGGAGGCGATCGTCTGCCTGGTGGTCGAGCCGTCCAGCAGCCTGCCGCCACAGCAGCTTGAGCATCTTGAGGCGCTCGGGCTGGTGCGCGAGGGTTGGCTGTTCTCGCCGATGTTTGAGGCGTTTGTGATGCGCCGGCAGCGCGGGCCGGAAACGGCCGAGGCGGGCGTGCGGCTGGATCCCGATTCGGGCGACGTGTGGGTGGACGAGGTCCGCATCCCTGTGCTGACTGACCTCGAGTACAAGCTCCTGCAGCTGCTGCACGAGCGGCGCGACAAGCTGACCGACAAGTACCAGATCGTGACTGCCGTGTGGGGCGAAGGCTATCTGGACGAGATCGACGATGCGCGGGTGGAGAAGCTCGTCAGCCGCTTGCGGTCCAAGATCGAGCAGGACCCGGCCGCCCCGCGCTACCTGATCACGCAGCGGGGCAGGGGGTACAAGCTGCTGTCGCGGCCGAAGGCGGAGTGAGGGCGGGACGTTTCCCCCGCGTGGACCGAGCGATCATTGCGTGCGCACCCCGAGAGGGGTGCGCTGCTTTGCATGGTCACCACAGCGCCATGCCCCCTATGAATGTGATGTGCACGCCCCCAAGCTTGCCAGCGCAGGGACATAGCGTCTGCCGCTGTTGAGGCTGGAGGGAAGAGACCCTCCCATGGCGGAGAGGTCGGAAGGAAGCGGGGCGCGTCAAACGCACGCCGGGCTCAGGAACGGTTGAAGTGGCAGGGTTTGGGCCTCGACATCGACCAGGAGAAGGCTCGGTTCAAGAGGGACATCCTCCCCCTGTTGCAGGGCATACCTTTGAGCCACATAATGAAGGCGACGGGCTTCTCTCGCCGGTATGCGTCGATTGCCCGGCGAGGGTTGTACACGCCGCATCTAGTGCACTATGCCGCCTTGGCTACGCTTGCAGGCAGCAGACAGCAGGCCAAGCCGTAGAATCACTTGTTGAACTAAGCGCTTCGCGCAGTGTGAATGCATCGCTGCGCCCTCTTCGATA
>JAPLGR010000082.1 GCA_026390045.1 Chloroflexota bacterium
AAGAACCAATTCACCAGCTTCTCCCCACGGTAGACCAGTTTCCTCAATAACCCGATCGTCTTGCCCCACCCAAACACCTCTTCCACCCGCTTGCGTTTTAGCTGACTGATCCCGTACCCCGGATGCCGTGTGGTGCGACCATCCACGGATGACGATCGATCCTGGCGTTGTGCCACATGGGGCGTGACATGCTGTTCACGCAGTGTTTCGGTAAATGCCGCCACATCATAGCCTCTGTCTCCGCCCAAAGTCATGAGCTTCGCTTCCGCCTCTTGCCACTCCCTTTCCTGTCCCACCAATGCCAGCGCCGTTTCCCGTTCCGCTGTTCCGCTCACGATACATGCCTTCGCCTGCATCACCAGCCCATTTCGGTTCTCCGTCAGAATGTTCCCCAAGTACGATAGCTTGGCCTCCTTCCCTGCTCCCTTTCGATACAACCGGCTCTCCGGATCCGTCTTGGATGCATGCGTATCCTTGCAGCGTTTCTGCCCGCGGAAACCCACCGACGGATTGCTTGGATCGTCGCCCGACCGGGACTCGGGCTTGTCGTCTTCTCCCTTGAGCTGAAAGCTCTTCAGGCTCGCCCAGGCCTCCAGTTGCGTACCATCCACGCTGAAATGCTCGTTACTGGCCAGATCGTGTTGATCGATAATCTTCCGGATTTCCTCGAAAAACCGTTGGGAGACATCCTGTCCCACCAATCGATCCCGGTTCTTGGAAAACACAGTCGTATCCCAGACGGGCTCATCCGCCGAGAGGCCAACGAACCAGCGATACGCCAGATGCAAATCGATTTGCTCCATCAGAAAGCGTTCGCTGCGGATCGTATGCAGGGCTTGAAGCACCAGAGCCCGGAGAAGCTGTTCGGGAGGTATGGAAGGACGGCCGCTTTCGGCATACAGCGTGTCGAAAAACTCCGACATGTCTTCCAGTATGGGGTCGATGAGATTCTTGATTTCCCGCAGCGGGTGATCGGCTGGGATTCGTTGATCGGGATCAAAGAAGAAGAAGCTGGGAGGTAGAGGTGTTTCGAGGCCGCGCATATTCCGTTCCTCCAAGAAGAACTATCTTTCATCTCTTCTAACACCAGTCGCGGACTATGGATTCGCCTTTTGAGCCGTGTTTTTCAGCAGCCAGCTAGAGTGGAAGCCAGCCCGAGTAGGAACCTGCCATGCTTGGACGACGGAGTGGCGCAGGATGAAGACCGATCCTTCCCTGTTCGACCGTTGGATCGCGCGGCCGAGACACCGGTGGCCTTCCCTGGTCGTCGCCCTGGTGCTCATCCTGGCGCCCTTCGTGACCGCTTGGCTCGAGGGCTCGCTGGGATGGCTGTCCGAAACAGGCCGGTGGCGCGACGTTTTGGTGGCGCCCACGGTTGTTCTCTACATCCTTGTGGTGGCCCCCTTCCAGGCGGCTATGGACGTCCGCGCGGTTGCCTCGCTCCGCCCGCTGCTGACCACCGAGGACGTTAGCTTGGATCGGTTGGCGGAGGAAGCCAGCCAACTGACGCGGGCGAAGGAATTGGCAGCGTTCGGCGTGGGTTTGGTCGTGGCGCTGGCCTTCAGTGCGCAGGGACTGGCCATCGATTTCACGTGGCTGGAGCTGGTCCTGTTCGTTGAGGCGGCGTTGGAGTATGGCCTGCTGGCTGTTGTGATCTATGGTTCGCTGGCCAGCACCCGCGTGACCAGAGCGCTGCTTCGTCTCCCGCTGCGGATTGACCCTCTCGATGTGACGCCGTTTGAGGCCATCGGGCTCCAGAGCCTGATGCTAGCCCTCATCTTCGTTGGCGGCGTGACGCTGAGCCTGCTCTTCCTCGGCGTCCATCCCGAGGTCTTCTTGCAGTGGCAGCTCTACGTCATCTACGCTCCGCTGATCATCGTGCCCGTCCTGGTGTTCTTCCTGAATATGGCGCCGACCCACCACCGCCTGCGTGCCGCGCGTGACTCCGAGCTCGGGCGAGTCCAGCATCTGATCCGCCGCGAGTGCTCGGAGATGGTCCAGCGCATGGAGCAGGGGGATGAGCCGGCGGCAAGTGCGCAGCGCGTCTCTGCGCTCGCTGCCTACGAGTCGCGGCTGCTGCAGGCGCGCACGTGGCCGTACAACACGACCATGCTGCGGACGGTGTTTGTATCCGTGCTCATCCCTGGCGGAACGATGATCGGCCGGCTCCTGGTGGAGTTCCTCAAGCGCTGAGAGAGACGGGTCTCCGGGGCAAGCGCCGCGCCGCATGACACCGGCTGGCAGGGCGGAGGCAAAAAGCAAGCTGCCCCCGCGAGGGGGCAGCCGCATTACGGGTGTGCAGAACAGCTCAGGCCTTGACGATGCAGTCGACCGGGCAGGAGGCCACACATTGCTGCTTGTCGAAATGGCCAACGCATTCCACGCATGTCTTGGCGTCGATGACGTAGATCGTGTCGCCCTGTGAGATCGACTGGGTAGGGCACTCCGGCTCACATGCGCCGCACGAGATGCACTCTTCCGTAATCTTCATTGCCATGGCTCTAGTCCCTCCGCTCGAGGATTCGCTCCAGTTTCAGACGGTAACACCCGGCGCGGCGCGCTTCAAGCGACAAACCTAACCTCGCCCGGCACCGAGCGTCCCTCGCCCACGGTAGGGTTTGTGGTGTCTCTACGACCACCTCGCGTCCCATGACCTGCCGCTTGAGATGGGCATCCGCGTTGTCCTCACCGGTGCGGTTGTGCTGGTAGCGGTCGAGCGGCTCGTGGGGTGCCAGGCCCTCCAGCCACGCGTCGTAATCGTGATGCAGCCCGCCTTCATCATCATTGATGAACACGGAGGCGGTGATGTGCATGGCATTCACCAGGACCATGCCGTCGCGGATCCCGCTCTCGCGCAGGCAGGCCTCCACCTGCGGCGTGAGGTTCACGAATCCCCGGCGGGTTGACAGGTTGAGCCATAGCTCCTTGCGGTAGGTCCTCATCCCGCGTCTCCTTCCTCCGGATCACCGTCCATGAATTGCGGGCCCGACACAAGAGCGCCGAGCGATTACAGCTGCGAGGGCAGGTGGGCGAATGAGAAGGAGGACGGCTGGGTGAACTCAGCGCGTCCTCCTCTTGCATGCAACTCCGTGGGGCTCTGCTTGATGGCTCTTCCGCCCGGCGTCGCGCCAGGATCTTGTCGTGCCGCCTCCCATCCCGTTGACGAGGCAGGCGGAAGACCTGTCGCGTCCGGGTCGTCCGGGCGCGCGTTTCAGAACCCGTGCTACTTCTTGGACGCCAGGCTTCCGAGCGCCTGCATCAGCGTGTTGGCAACGAGTGCGCCGGACTGCGCCCGGTACGGTGTGTTCCCGCCCGATGTTGCAGCCGTGAGCGCGCCCATCAGGGCCGTCGCGTCGGTCTCGCCTCGCTGCTTGGCACTCATGTAGGACATGCCCGCGTTGAGCAGGGACCCGATGTCCAGGCCGGTCTGCCCGGAGGAGGTCGACTGGCTGCTCGTGCCGCCGAGGCCGCCGAGCAGCGTGCTCAGCAAATCTGGCTGCGACGTGGACGTCGAGGTGGACGTCCCGGCCGAGCTCTGAACGCCGCCACCCAGCAGGGTCTGGATCAGGACCATGGCATTCGTGGACGTGATCTTCTTCCCCTGATACTTCTGCGCCGCCTGCGTCAGGCCCCCGGCGTAGTACTTTGCTGAGCCGCTCTGCTTCTGCCGGAGCAGCTCAGCCGCGTAGGCCAACTGATCGGCGGACGAGGCGCCCTTCTTGGCCTTCATGGCCTGGGCCACGACCTCGAACACCTCAACCATGTTGTCGCCGTGATCGTGGTTGATCGTATCCGCCTTGTTCAGCACTTCGCGGTTGGACGCCAGCGTGGATGCAACAGTCCCGAACACGTTGGCCAGATCGACTTGCCTTGTTGCCATTGGATTCTCCTCTTCCTAATCACTATTCGGCGCGCAGAACCGATCTGCCGGATTGCACATCGATCGGACGCGGCACTCAATCGCTCGCGATTGCATCACGCCGAGAGACGATTACCGGCGATGAAGTGCGTCTCGCCTATCGGCGCACCGACCGCCTATTGTTCAGGGCCGAGGCGAGGACCCTGTGGCATCATCGCTCTCCGCGTCCCGCCCTCTTGCCAGTCGGCGGATCTTCTCAAACTGTTTGATCGAGCGGACTCGCTCCTCGTGGGATCGCTGCCATGCACGCTGCTCCCGCCGGTAAAGCAGGATCGCAACCGGGAGGGCCAGGATCAGCAGCTGGGCCGCGAAGGTAGTGTAGATCAGCGCCTCCTTCCCGGTCACGTAATCGGGCACCATCGACATTTCGGCCTGCCGCGTAGGGTAGTCCAGCAAGTAGTTCCCCGGCTTAGGGATCTCAACTTCGAGCACAGGACGTCCAGGGGCATGCGGGGTGTCGTACGGGAGCAACCCTCGTGTGATGTACGTGACCGCCACCGGTTCATCGCTGCCGGCCTTGGTGACGGTGATCCATGGGGGCGAGCCGGATTGAGCCAGCTGGTCGGAGATCACGAGCAGATCGTAATCCGGTGTGTACACCTGGTACAGCCCGGCGCGGGTGAACGTCACCTCCGACGGCGAGCGGGTCATGTCGAATTCAAACACCTCGGCCGGATGAACCGTGTCCACCAGGCCCAGCCGCTCCGGTATGAAGAGCAGCACGGAGCCTGCCCACTTGATGCCCTGCGAGAGGGAGCACAGCGCGATCAGGAACAGGGCGAAAAAGGCGATCCCCAGGCCAATGGTGAACAGCCGGGGCGGTCGGTAGCTATCCTTGGTCATGGTGTGCCTGCGATTCGGCGATGGGCCCAATGGGTCTCGCGCCAGATCCGATTTTACTCCACCTCGGTGTCAGCGACCTTGTGCACGGCCAAGGGCAACCCCCCGGAGTCTGGTCACAGCCAGGGCTGTGGCGTCTCTCAAGCGTGCGACTTGGCGCATCGAATCATCCCCTAGACGGATGCGCGTGTCAGGATGATAATCTTCCTCGTTTGCATTGAGGCAGCTGATGGGAGTTCCTGACACGCGGAATGGTGAGAAGCGCTCGGCGGCGATGAGCTCGGTCGTGGCGGCGGTCTTTCTGACCAGCATGAAGATCATCGTCGGCGTGCTCACCAACAGCCTCGGCATCCTGGCTGAGGCGGCACACTCCGCGCTGGATTTGGTGGCAGCGCTGGTCACCCTGTTCTCGGTCCGCAAGTCGGATCAGCCCGCGGATGACAGCCACCTGTACGGGCACGGCAAGGTTGAGAATCTCTCGGCGCTGGTCGAGACCCTTCTGCTCCTGGTCACCTGTGTGTGGATCATCCACGAGGCCATACAGCGGCTCTTCTTCCGCGTGGTCGAGGTGGACGCTTCGATCTGGGCGTTTCTGGTCATGGTCGTCTCGATCTTTGTGGACGTGACGCGGTCCCGCATCCTTAAACGCGCGGCCGTCAAGTACCACAGCCAGGCGCTGGAAGCAGATGCGCTTCATTTCAGCACGGACGTGTGGAGTTCCAGTGTCGTCATCCTGGGCCTGATCGGCGTGAGACTGGCGGAGGTCAACCTGCGGCTGGCGTTCCTTCACCGCACTGACGCGGTCGCCGCGCTGGGCGTGGCCGTGATCGTAATCTATGTCAGCCTGCAGCTCGGAAAGCGCTGCATCGATGGCCTGATGGATGCGGCCCCCGCCGGTCTGGCGGAGAGCATTCGGCAGCGGGTGGAATCGATGCCCGGCGTGGCAGAGTGTCACCAGATCCGCGTGCGCACCTCCGGGGCTCACGTGTTTGTAGATCTGCATGCCACTTTCCCGGGCGGCCATTCGCTCGAGGATGTGCACCGGCAGACCGAGATCATCGAGGCAGTCGTGCGGGGCCTCGAACCCCGGGCCGACGTCACGGTCCATCCCGAGCCTGCGGAGTCTCAGCCCGGCACAAGCCGGGATCCCCTGGCCCAGTCCCGCTAGATCAACCCCGCAGTTGTTGGACGAATCCGCGCACAGAGGGCAGCTTGCGCGCGGGAACGCGTTGCCTGCTGTTGGCCAGCCCGCCTGCCCAGTGTCATGGCTTGCCCCAAAGCGGTTGCCCACTTGGGTCTGCCGTCGACCGGGCGTAGCAGGGGTCCCGCTGGCGGGTTGAGCCGGTAGGCGAGGCCAGACTGCCGCGTGGGAGGCAGGCTCCGTTCCTACGCGTGTCTCTGCGGCGGTGTGTGGCTGATAGCGTGTATCATTCGAGGCGGGGATAGGATCGGCTTCCGCAGGTCCGTCCGGAGCATTGAAATGCTGACGATCATCATCGTCTCCGACGCCACGGGAGAGACGGCCGAGCGAGTCGTCCGATCCGCGCTGGTGCAGTTTGAAGGGGCGGAGACGACGATTGTGCGGCGCGGCAACGTTCGCAGCCAACAGCAGGTTGCGGAGGTGGTAGCCGAGGCGGCCGCGCAGCCATCCCTCATCCTGCACACGCTGGTCTCTGATGATCTGCGCCGGAGCATCCTGGATGAGTCCAGGCGGCGTGGGGTTGACTCGATGGACCTGATGGGCCCGATCCTGGACCGCCTGGCGACGCATCTCCGCCGCACGCCGCGCGAGATGCCGGGACTGTTCAAGCAGCTCGGGGATGCGCGCCTGCGGGAGATTGAGGCGGTGGAGTTCGCGTTCCGGCACGACGACGGGCAGCGTGTGGAGGACCTTGCACGTGCGGAGGTCGTATTGGTGGGCGCCTCGCGCACGATGAAGACGCCCACCATGCTCTACCTGGCGTATCGCGGCTGGTTTGCCGCCAACGTCCCTCTCGTCCCGGGAATCCCCGTCCCCGAACCGCTGCGGGTTTTCCCGGCCTCGCGCGTGTTCTGCCTGCTGCAGGCTCCGAATCGGCTGCTTGAACTCCGACATGCGCGGGCGTCCTATCTGGCGATCCCGGAGGAGGGCTACGCCACGCTCGCGGAGGTGCGCCGTGATCTGCGCCACGCGCAGCAGTTGGCGCGCGAGTATGGCTGGCACACGATCGACGCCACGGGCAAGTCGGTGGAGGAGATCGCCCAGGAGATCGTCAACCTGCTCCCCGCAGGCAACAAGGTCAACGCGTAGCCGGAGCGGTGGGCCGGGCTGCAACCCGGGCCGGCCCGCGCCTGTACTCCCTGTCATGAACCGAGTCCGCTCGCTGGTGCTGTCGCTGTCCACCGGCTACGTGCTGATGTTCTTCTCGGAGCACCTGTTCTGGGCTCGGGCGCGCCCGGGCGACACGCTTGGCGGCTGGCTCGCGACCTGGCTCGCGTACTCGCTGCTGGCGTTCATCTTCCTGAGCGCTGTTCACCACTATCGCGTGCACTCTCTCGAGGCCCTGTTCGTGGCTGGCGCACTCGTCGGATGGTTGGGGGAGGGCGTGCTGGTGCAGACCCTGTACGATCTGTTCCCCCTGCAAATCTCCTGGACCGGACTGGCCTGGCATTCGCTGATCAGCGTTTGCATCGGCTGGTACGGCCTGCGGCGAGCCCTGGCTGAGCCAGGGGCCGGCCGGGCGACGGTCTGGTGCCTGGGGCTCGGGGTGTTCTGGGGCTTCTGGGCGATCTTCTGGCGCGTCGAGGAACCCGGTGCTCAGGCCTCCCTGGAAGCCTTCGCCGCGTTTGCCTTCCTGACGACCGCCATTCTGGCCGTCAGCTTGTGGGTCTGCGAGATGGTGGATCCTCGTGCCTTCAGCCCCTCAGGGCTTTCGATTGCCGCCGCTCTCGGGGCGTTGCTGGTGATCTTCTACCTCGGCACGCTGCCGATCGCGCCCATGGCGATCGTCACATTGCCCCTACTGCTGGCGCTTGTTCTCGTGGCGCTTGCCCGGAATCGCGCTTGCGAGACGGGGGACGACGTTCTCTCGCTCCCCGGTTCGCGGCCGCTCCGGCCAAAGGCCCTCCTCGCGCTGGCGATCATTCCATCGGCGGCGACACTGATCTATGCTGCCGCAATCGCCTTTGACTTGCGCTGGCGGACGAACTGGGTGGTGTACCTGGTGACCATGCCTGCCGGGTTCCTGTTGTTCGGTGCTTCATGGATCCGCCTGATGCGGAGGAGGCGGGTTTGTCCTTGATGCCGCCTTACGGCTCCCGGGCGACCGACGAGGCCGAGCAGGCCGAGAAATAGAGCGCCGGGATGCTCATGCATCCCGGCGCTCGTCTGGCACGGCCCGCAGCCATCGTCCGCTAGGGCGTCAGCGTCAGCAAACCCTCTGCCAGCGACTTGGCCTGCTCCCGCGTCCACACCATCGGCCGGTACTCGATCAGCCGCCAGGCGTCAATCATGTCGGCATAGTGCGGGTGATACGCGTGCCCGGACTGGCCGGTGGTGTGCACCATCAGCGAGTCTGGCAGGTTGGCCAGATTCACGATCATGCGCTCGGAGGGAAGTGTGACTACCTCATAGCCTTCGAGGTAGTCCCAGCCGGTCGCATTGACGATCGACGACCCGCCGGCGGTCTCGTACGGCCCCCGATTGAATAGCGCCTCGATCGGTGCGATCCCAGACTCGCCCAGCGTGGTGTTGCGGAAGGTCGCCGTGTGGAGTGCCCCCCAGGTCCACCGGGCGGGGTCCTTGCTGAGGAGCGTTTCGAGTTCAGTGACCGCGTCGGCGAATGACGACCGAAGGATCGACTCGCGATCCTCAATGGCGGGTGTCGCCGGGTCGTCGCACCAGGACGCGCAGTCCCATCCAGACGCGCCCACCCAGGTCTCCATGATGGCGAACGCCCGGGTTTGCTCGGGGAAGTAGTCATCGGGAACCCCCATGTTGCTGAACAGCCGGAGCAGCGAGCGGCACGAAGACCGGGCCCATTGCATCGTAGTCGTCCCCATGGATCGCCTGCAGGTCCTCGACCGAGAGCTTGTCCTTCGCCAGGATCATCTCGACGATGCGCTCCGCGCGGTAGCCATAGTCCCATGCGTTTGGCAGGGGGTAGCCGTAGTCGGAGCCGACGACGGCGTGATTGGCGGTCGCTACATAACCGGCCGGCGGGTTGTAGACGCTCGGCATCCTATCGCACGAGATGTCGTCTGTCCATTCGTACTCGTCGGTCCAGCCGGGCACAGGCCGGCTTCCATCGCCCGAGGCGCGAACGGGAATGCGTCCCGTGTACTGGTAGCCGATGTTGCCGCGCAGATCTGCATAGACGAAATTCTGCGACGGCACGGTCCAGTCGCACAGCGCCGCCTGGAACTCCTCAAAGTCGCTTGCCTGATTGAGAGAGAGCACTGAGTAGATGATCCTTCCAGGTTCGAGTGCCGTCCAGCGCAGCGCGATGGCGTAGTCGGCCGGGAGCTCGAGGCTGGTGCGCTGGCGGAACGGCAAGGCGGTCGGCTCCACTGTGTCCTTGAGTGGTCCGTAGGTGTCGGAGATGATTGGGCCGTGGCGTGTGTAGCGCACGGTCAGCGGCACTGCCTCGCCGCCTGCCACCGCAATCGTCTCCTCCACCAGCGTCATGTCGACCCACTGGCCGTTGACTTCATACTGATTCGGGTTCTCGGGGTTGATCTTCTCTACGTACAGATCCTGGACATCGGGCCCGCCGTTGGTGACACCCCAGGCGATATTGGCGTTGTGCCCGACGATGACCGCCGGGACGCTCAGGAAGGTGTAGCCGACCACGTCGAGGGGACAATCGTCGGTCACCGGCTGGCAGTGTAGCCCCATCTCGTACCAGACGGACGGCATCTGGATACCCAAGTGCATGTCGTTGGCCAGCAGCGGCCCACCGGTTGTTGTCCGGCTGCCAGCGATCACCCAGTTGTTGGAACCGATGCCTTCCAGGTCGGCATCCAGCAGCGTCGACAGATCTTCGACTCGGCTGCCGACCGCTGCCAGGAGAGGCTGCACTTCATCCGGCACGGCGGGGGTGGATCCCCCGCTGGCGACAACCCCGGATGGCTCGGTGATGATCGGGTGATCCGCGGGGTAGGGCGGATACAGGAGCGCCAGGACCTCGGGGGAAAGTTCCTTCTCGAGGATCGAGCGGGCGATCTCGGCGTCCATGTTGTCGCCCAGATCCCATGCCATCACCTTGCCCCAGGAGATCGTGTCGATCGGTGTCCAGGCTTCAGGCTCGTAGCCGCTGTTGATCAACCCCATGACGGCGTACTCGAGCGATAGGGCAGAACCGGAACGTTGGCCAAGATACGCGTTCACTCCCTCGGCATACGCTTCGAGGTATGTGCGTGTCCCGGTGTCCATGGCGTCCCATTCCTGCTGCGCCACCCGGGCCCAACCCAGCGTCCGCAGGAACAGATCGGTGTCAACTTGGCCTTCACCGAACATCTCGGCTAGGCGGCCGGCCCCGATATGCCGAGAGACGTCCATCTGCCAGAAGCGATCCTGGGCCTGGACGAATCCCTGTGCCATGAGGAGGTCGTGCATGGTCTCGGCGTAGATCGACGGCACCCCCATGGCGTCCCGGAACACCTCGACCGGATGTTCTAGTCCCGGCAACTGGAGTGTTCCGTCGGTCTGAGGGAACGAGCGTCGGACCGTCTGCACCCCGAGCAGACCAGCGACAACAGCCAACACGATCAGAACACCCAGCACAATCAGGAGTGTGCGAGCGCGACGCGAGGCCATCTGGATCCTCCTTTGGCGGGAAGGGGACGTGCGTGTCATAGCATGCGCAGCTTGAGGAGTCAACTGTTCAAGACAGGCCGAGGTATAATTCACCCGTTCCTCTCTGAGCGAATCCCCTCCTGGAATCAGCCTGAGAGACCTCAAGGCCATGGACATCGGAACCGTCCGTCAGGTTGACATAGACGAGCAGATGCGCTGGGCGTACCTGGACTACGCCATGAGCGTCATCGTGGCTCGCGCGCTCCCCGATGCCCGTGATGGGCTCAAGCCCGTTCATCGGCGGATCCTGTACGCCATGCACGACATGGGCATGCGGTCGACCTCGGCCTACCGCAAGTCCGCCCGAATCGTCGGCGAGGTCCTGGGCAAGTACCACCCACATGGGGACGCCGCCGTCTACGACGCCATGGCGCGCATGGCCCAGGACTTCTCCATGCGCTACATGCTGGTCGATGGTCAGGGCAACTTCGGCTCGATCGACGGCGATGCCCCGGCCGCCATGCGCTACACCGAGGCCCGCCTCGAGCGCCTGGCGATGGAGATGCTCGAGGGGATCGATAAGGACACCGTCGACTTCATCGACAACTTCGACGGCTCACTGAGGGAGCCGACCGTCCTTCCGACGGCCGTGCCCAATCTGCTGGTCAATGGCGCCACGGGTATCGCCGTAGGCATGGCGACAAGCATCCCACCGCACAACATG
>JAPLGR010000728.1 GCA_026390045.1 Chloroflexota bacterium
AGAGCGACCCGAAAAGCGACTTCGGAAGTCCAGAGGACTTCCGAAGTCGATTCTACGTCAGTGGCGGGGCCTTCATCGTCTCGGGGATTGGCAGACCGAGCATGCTCAGAACTGTCGGCGCCAGCTGAAGCTGCGAGACGGTTTCGCGTGTGTTGCCCTTCCCGCCACCGGCAGGCGGCAGGATGTAGAGGGGCACTGTGCGAACCTCCGGGGTCGTCCCGCCGTGCGAGCGGTCGGGCCCGACGCCGTGGTCGCCGGTCACGAGCACGGCATAGCCGCGCAGGTGCCACTCGGGGATCAGATTGGCCAGGATCATGTCCTGTACGATGGCTTGGTTCCGGTACTCGGGCGTGTCCGGCCCCAGAGAGTCCCCCAGGTAGTCCATCCCCATCGGATGGATGAGCAGGTAGTCCGGGCTGTACTTCCGCATCAGCGACGCGCTGGCAAGGAACAGCTCCTTGTCAGGATAGCTGTCCTCCATGTAGAAGCGGCCGTGTTGGATCAGAAGCGACGCGTCGTCGACCTCACGGTCGTCCACTGGGTCGAAGGGGGCTTTGTTGTAGAGTTCGGAGAACCAGTAGTAGGCTGCGGCAGCAGTCGTGCGGCCGCTCTGGACGGCGATCTGGAAGATATTCGGGACCGAGGAGCGGCGCACGATCTGATTGCTGACGACACCGTGCTGCGTCACGGACATCCCGGTGTGCACGGTCTCATACATCGGGCGCGAGAGGGTCGGCAGCTCCCCGCGCACACGGTAGCGGGTGCCCTGTCCGGTCTCGATCAGGTGCTCGAGGAAACCCATCCGCTCGGCGGCGATATCGTCCCGTAGTCCGTCGGACAGGACTAGCACGACTCTCATGTTCACACTCCTGCCCCTCGCTGTTTGGCGCGGGAGGATCCTTCACACGAGGTCGGGGCGCCAAGGCATCCTCGGCCGACGCCGGCGTCCGTCCTGCGTCTGACCGGACTGAAGGTGCCCGTTTCAACATGGGTGACGGCAACGCAGCTCTAGCGGTCGTCTGCCTTGAGCGTCACACGCACGTTGGCAAATGCCGGCGTGCCGCGCAGGAATGCATCTCCGGAGACCGGCTGCCGCCCGGCGGGGTGAACGCGCTTGAGGATCAGCAGACCCTGCCCGGTGCCAACCGCCGGGTAGCCACCCAACTGCGTCACGGCGCCCATGGCAACTTCTGATGCATCAGACACATTGGCGCTTAGGATCGCAAGGCGGCGGCCATCCCATTCGAGGAATGTCCCCGGCCATGGATTGTAGGCGCGGATCTGCCGCTCCAGTTCTCTTGCGCTGAGCGCGAAATCCAGCCGCCCGTCCTCCTTCTTGAGCAGCGGTGCCATCGTGGCGCGGGTCTCGTCTTGTGCGGCCGGGAAAAGATCCCCGCTCAGGTAGCCGGGCAGCGTGTCGAGGAGCAGAGAAGCCCCGAGGAGCGCCAGACGCCGGGTGAGGCTGGCTCCTGTGTCGTCGGGCTCAATCGGCAAGGAGGCCTGGGCCAGGATGCCGCCCGTGTCCATCCCGGCGTCCATCTTCATGATCGTGATCCCGGTCTCGAGATCCCCGGCGCGGAGGGCGGCCTGGATGGGCGCCGCGCCGCGCCATCGCGGCAGCAGCGATGCATGCACGTTCACACCGCCGTGACGGGGCAGGCTGAGGATATCGTTGCGGAGGATCTGGCCGTAAGCAGCAACGATGATCACATCGGGCGTCCACTCGGCGACGCTGTGGGTGGCTTCGGGAGCGCGCAGGCGCTCAGGCTGGATGACCGGTATGCGAAGGACCCCCGCTGCCTCCTTGACGGGCGGCGGCGTAACAGCACGCCCGCGGCCGGCAGGCCGATCCGGCTGGGTGACTACGCCGACGACCTGATGCGCCTGAGCGAGCGCTTGAAGGACGGGGACGGCGAACGCCGGAGAGCCCATGAAGACGACGCGCATGACGCAATGGTAGCACGGAGCCGGGGCCATGAGAGCAACTGTCCGCGCACCCCGGGGTTCTATAGTCAGGTTGCGCCATGCGCCAACGCGGATACAATAGTGGAAGTCGCCAGGCGGGCGAAGGCCCTGCTTGCAGACCAGAGGAGGAAAGTGAGATGACTGAGCAGCCCGGGAGCGGTGTGACCAGTGACGACAAACTGTGGGCGGCGATCGGATACCCGATCCCGATACTCCCCATCATTGCACTCCTGATGGAGGAGAAGAAGAAGCGGCCGTTCATCAAGTTCCACGCGGTGCAGTCGCTCATCCTGAACGTTGTGTTGTGGATCGTGATGTTCGTTCTGGCGATCACCGTGGTGGGCGCCATCTGCGCGCCGATCGTGTGGTTGGTCACGCTCTGGCCGGCGATCGACTCCTACAAGGGCAACTACACCGAGATCCCTGTCATCACCAAGTTCATGAAGAACCAGGGCTGGGCGTAGGCTCGCTCTCCCTGCGTCGTGGGGGTGCGCCGGCAGAACGAGCCATCCTTTGGCGACGGGGCGTTCGCTCGCAATCCGAAGCCGACGAGTTCCTGCGAGGCGAATCATCCCCTCATGATCCCTTTACCATCCTCGGCATGCGCCAGGCCGTGGAGCGGATCGGGATAGCACTGAGCCGCAAGGAGTCAATCGCAGTCTACGGGGATTACGACGCCGACGGGTTGACCGGCACGGCACTGCTGGTTCAGTACCTGGAGCGGATGGGCGCCTGCGTCCGACCATTCATTCCGAATCGATACCGCGAGGGATATGGGCTTTCTGTGGAGGCCCTCCGTGCGTTGGCTGCAGAGGGCGTGCAGCTGGTGGTGACGGTGGATTGCGGGGCACGGTCGGTGCAGGAAGCCGCC
>JAPLGR010000638.1 GCA_026390045.1 Chloroflexota bacterium
CGGATGACCCAGGTGCTCAGCAACCTGATCTCGAACGCCGTCAAGTACTCCCCCGAGGGCGGCAAGATCACCATCCGCGGGCAAGCTCGCCCGAACGAAGTCGTGATCAGCGTTTCCGACCAGGGCCCCGGCATCCAGACCCACGACGCCCCGCGGGTGTTCGATCGCTTCTACCGCTCCAGCGACACGGCACGCAAGACCAAGGGCGCCGGTCTCGGCCTGTACTTGGCCAAAGCGGTGATCGAAGCGCATGGCGGCCGCATCTGGGTGGATCCGCCGACGGAACCGGGAGCGCGCATCAGCTTCTCGCTGCCGCGCTCCTGACACCATCATCTCTTTGCGCACAGGGACACAACCCATGCCTCGAGCTCTGACACAAGTCCGCTGCCCCAACTGCAAAGCGCCCGTCCAGGCCGCTCTGGAACAGCTCATCGACGTCGGCGAGGATCCCTCGGCCAAGGCGCGCCTGCTCTCCGGATCCCTCAACATGGTCCGCTGCCCAGCCTGCGGATTCGAAGGCGCACTATCGGCGCCCCTCGTCTACCACGACGCGTCCAAGGAGCTGCTGCTCACGTATTGCCCCGTCGAATTGGGGCTGAAGAAGGATGACCAGGAGCGGATGCTCGGCCAGCTGATCAACCAGGTGGCCAACCGTCTGCCGCCGGAGAAGCGGAAGGCGTATCTGCTGCAGCCTCAGGCCATCCTCACGCAGCAGGGTCTGCTCGAGCGGATCCTGGCAGCCGACGGTGTTACTAAGGAGCAGCTCGAAGGACAGCGGGCACGATTGCGATTGTTCGAGGACCTGCTGCGCACCCCAGAGTCCGAACTCAACAAGTTCGTCGAGGCGCACGATCCCGAACTGAACCCGGAGTTCTTCCAGCTCGCCTCGCTCTCTCTGCAGGCCACCGCGGAACCGCGCGCCCGCGAAGCTGCCATGACACGCCTTGAGCAAACGTTGGACTTGACGAGCTACGGCAAGGTGCTCACACAGCAGGAAGCGGAGATCACTGCAGCAGCAGAGAGCCTTCGTCAGGCAGGCAAGGATCTCACCCGCGAGCGGCTGCTCGAGCTGATGATCCAGGCTCCGGGCCCCGAGCGAGTGCTCGCACTGGCCGGCCTGGCGCGACCCGCCCTCGATTACTCGTTCTTCCAGCTGCTCAGCGATCGCATCGATACAGTCCAGGGTGACGAGAAGACCAAACTCGGCCTTCTGCGCCAGCAGCTGCTCGACTTCACGCAGCAGATGGAC
Source organism: Chloroflexota bacterium (assembly GCA_026390045.1). Classification (GTDB taxonomy): domain Bacteria; phylum Chloroflexota; class Anaerolineae; order Anaerolineales; family E44-bin32; genus DYJB01. The sequence goes on from JAPLGR010000638.1 coordinate 1,250, forward strand.
AAGCTGCATGAAGCCCGCGCCGCACAATCCGCCTCGCTGCTGCGCTCGATCCTTCAGGCGCCTGACCTCGACCGGGCTCTGGACTCTGCTCTACCCTACATTGACGACTTGTTCCTGGGCATCCTTGAGGCGAACCTGCGGGCTGCCCGCGAGCGCAACGACGCCACCATGCTCCAACGGTTGGAAGCGCTCGATCGCAAGCTGCGAGAAACCGTTGAGCGCGCCATGCCCGCTGGGTTGAGGCTGGCCCAGAAGGTGCTGGACGTGGACGACGAGGCGCAAGCCCAATCGATGCTGGAAGCCGAGGCTTCGGCGATCGATGATCAGCTCGTCTCGGCCCTGCTCGGCGCAGCGCAGAAGCTCGATGAAGCAGGTCAAACAGAGGACGGCCAGCGCGTGCGCCGCCTGTACAAGACCGCGCTACGACTATCGATGCAGGCGAAGTCCAAGGGGACGCCGCCCGCTAGTGCTGGTTGAGCCGCGCCCATCCTGAGCTCTGCGGCGAATCCGCAGGGGCACGGCATGCCGTGCCCCTGCCTGCTTTGTGCGCTGTTGCACGCGGCCGCTCGCCAGCACGCGCACCCTGCCTGAAGGCCGTATCGGTCAGCCGATCCGCCGGCAGACCAAGCCCTTAAGGTAGCGCCCCTCGGGGAAGCTGAGCGAGACGGGGTGATCGGCAGGCTGTCCAAGCCATCCCTCGATCACAGCTTCGACGTTGGCATCGGCCGCCGCGCCGGCGACGATCTTCTCGAACAGGTCCGCAGACACTCCCCCGGAACACGAGAACGTATGCAGGGTCCCACCCGGACGCAACAGCTTCAACGCCAGCAGGTTGATGTCCTTGTAACCTCGCGCTGCACGCTCCGCCTGAGCGGCTGTCGCCGCGAATCGGGGCGGATCCAGGATCACAACGTCAAAGCTGGCCGCGCGGTCGCGCAACTTCCGCAGCTCGGCGAACGCATCTCCGACAGTCCAGACGCATCTGTCCGCGGGCAGCCCGTTGAGCGCGACGTTCTCCTTCGCCAGCTCCAGCGCCTCAGCCGAGCTATCCAGGGACAGGACAGAGGCGGCGCCGCCCCTGAGCACAGCAACGGTGAACCCCCCGGTGTAGGCGAAGGCGTTCAGGACATCCTTGCCAGCCATCTCCTGCGTCAGTCGAGATCGATTCTCTCGCTGATCCAGGTAGAAGCCGGTCTTCTGCCCTCTGCGGACATCCACCCAGAATGCAGCGCCGCACTCCTCGATTCGTACGCGCGGCGGAGGCTCGGCCCCCCACAGCAGCCCCGTCCGCTGCTCCAGCCCCTCAAGCTCGCGCACGCCGACGTCGGACCGCTCGTAGACGCCTTGCACCTCGCCGTGCGTCGTCAAAGCCTCCACGAGTGCGGCGCGCCAGTGTTCCGCTCCGGCGGACAGCACCTGAACCACGCGGAAGTCCGCATACCGATCGACGATCAGCCCCGGAAGCCCATCCGACTCGGCGTGCACCTCCCGGTACGCATTCGTCCTCCGAACGCTCGCGGCCGGACTTGAGTCGCACAATCAAGCCTGTCATGCGGTGCACTTCTCTTCCTAGGCGCCGACTACGACGACGGGCCGAGCGCGCCCACGTGGCCCACCACGCCATTATCGCGTGAAGGTATCTTCCGAGCAGCCGCTACCCAAAGGGACAACCAAGCAAGGTCATCTCGCCATCGCAAGCCTGGGACGCGACGCGACCTGGGCCAGGCACGTTTCACGCCGGGTGATGCCAAGAGCGCAGGAACGCCCACTGGCAGACTCGGATATGCCTGGGGCTAGGCCAGAGCAGCAAGGCGATCATCCCGCTTCCGTACGCACCCGCCCAAAGCTCAGGATGAACACTGGAGTATCATCCCGGGTCAGCGCCCCGAGTTCGAGGCAAGCTCGGCCAAGGAGCTCGCTACCCAGACGGCACTGACGAAGCCTGCGTGGCGACCCTCAAGGAGCGTGAGGTGAGACTCCGCAACTGGAACAAGGCCCTCCTCGCGGACATTGCTCTCATCATCGTGCTGACAGGCCTGGCCTACCTGCCCCGGATCCATGAGTTGAACTACTACCGGGATGACTGGTACTACATGGCCGACGGATACTCGGGCGGCCCCGCCGCGTTCCACGAGATGTTCTGGATCGACCGGCCGGCACGCGGATACGTGTTTGACCTGCTCTTCCGCGCCTTCGGACTCAGTCCGCTTCCATACCACATCACGGCCTTTGCCTGGAGGTTGCTTTCTGGCCTAGCGGCATTGTGGCTGTTCAGGCTCATCTGGCCGAGCAACCACCGAGCAGCCCTTTGGGGCTCGCTCCTTTTCGCCCTGTTCCCAGGTTACTTGTGGTGGGTGTCGGGGATCGAGTACCAACCCATGATCTTGAGCGCCCTGTTCGAGACAGTCTCGATTGCACTGACCGTCATGGCTGTGAGGGCTACTGGTAGGCTCGCAAGACTTGTGCTGTGGTCCGCGTCGATTGCCACCGGCTGGTTCTACCTTCTTATGGTGGACTACGCCATTGGGATGGAGGTATTCCGGTACCTGTGTGTCTATCTGGTTGTTCGCTCCCAGGACCCGTCAACGTCTAAACCAAGGATCCTCGTGCGCAGCTTCCGCTCTTGGCTCCCGGCGAGCCTCGTTGGGCTTGCCTTTCTCGGGTGGCGCCTCCTTGTCTTCGCCAATCATCGTGAGGCTACGGACGTCGGCATTCAGTTGGGTTCGCTGTGGGCAGAGCCAGTGCAAACTGGCCTATGGTGGCTGGTTCGCCTGATCCAGAGCACCACGAACGAGGTCGCTTTCGCGTGGGTAGTCCCGCTTTCCCGATGGCTGTTTGGGCTCAGCTTGGCCGAGATTGTGACAGGCCTGGCATTGGCTCTAGCCGCACTGGGAATCCTGGCGGTAGACAGGGCTCTGCGGCACGCCGTAACGCACGCGGGCGGGGGGCAAGGGCCTCGCTCCGGCCGGTGCCTCCATCCCTGAGGTGCTGCCCAGCGAAGTGGCCATGGTGGGCCTCATCGGAGTTGTCGGCGGCCTAGCGCCCATCGTCATGGCTAACCGATACTACACTTTCGACGCGTACTCTCACTATGGCTTGCCAGCTTCGTTGTCAGCGGCCCTCCTTGTGGTCGCGCTCCTGCAGTCCATCTCCGCCCCCCACATCCGCCGGGCCCTGCTGGCGATCCTAATCGCGTGTTCGACGCTCACGCACTACGCTGTCGCGACCGTCGCCGCAAACGAGCAAGCCATCATCCGCCGTTTCTGGTGGCAAGTCGCCTGGAGAGCGCCATCAATACTCCCTGGGACCACTCTCCTAGTGGAGTATCCGGTCTCCTACTACGGAGAAGACCTAGAAATCGTGTGGGGCCCGGCCAACTTCCTCTACGGAATCGAGAAGACCGACTTGTTCCCAACATGGTACAAGCTCTCGGCAGTGCCTGTGCGAGAGGATGCTCTGCGGGAGATCATAGTCGGCCTCAACTTCGGCCCGGTCACGTACCGGACGCATGGCATGCATGTGGACTACGGCAACCTTCTTGTCATCAGCCAGACCGCGCCCGAAGGATGCGTCCACGCAATGACAGGCTACCCGCCTCGAATCTCGTCGCAGGAGAGCTCCGAGATTGCGCTTGTCGCCCATCGCTCCAACCGCAATAACAACATCCAAGTCGACGGAGACCCCCGAGAGCCTCCTGTCCTCATCTTCGGCCCTGAACCCACGCACGATTGGTGCTATTCCTACGAGAAGGCCGAGCTCGCCCTGCAAAGAGGGGAGATGGAGGAGGTGGCTTCACTCGGCATTCAGGCCGAGCGCCTGAACGAGGCCCCCGTAGACACGGTTGAATGGATGCCCTTCATTCAGGCATACGCCTTCCTCGGCGATGAGCAACGGATTGAGGATCTCGGCTCGAGGCTCTCAGCCGATGCCTTCCAGCGGCAGCAGGCATGCCGAATCTTGTCGGAGATGCCCGAACGAGGCTTTCAACTCTCCCAGCGCATGGCAACGATTGCCTTCAACCAATTCTACGATTGACGAACTCTAGCTATTGACGCCAGGATAGGGCCCGCCCGTCGTCGCCTTGCGGTGAGTCGCGGCTCAGCGGGAGCGTCCCGCGATAAGCTTCTGCAGCCCCGCCTCGTCAACCTCGGGCACGCCAAGCTTTCGCGCTTCGTCGACCTTGGAGCCGGGGGATTCGCCGACCACGAGGTATGACGTCTTCCGGCTCACCGATGATACGACCTTGCCGCCGTGCGCCTGGATCAGCGACTTAGCATCCTCGCGGCTGAGCGTGGGCAGCGTCCCGGTGACGACAAAGGACAATCCCTCCAGCATCTGCGCCGCGCGCGATGCGCTCTTTGAAGATGCACGCGGCCACACGCCGGCGCGGCGGAGCTTCTCCAGCAACCGGCGGTTCGAGGCCCGGTCGAACCAGTCACGCACCGCGGCTGAGGTGTTCGGTCCGACGCCCTCCACTTTCTCTAGTTCCTCCGCAGTGGCCTTGGAGAGGGCGTCGAGATCACCGAATGCGCTCGCCAGGTCTAAGGCCATGGTCTCGCCAACGCCGCGAATCCCGAGCGCCGTCAGCACGGTCGCCAGGGGCTGGCCCCTGGAGGCCTCGATCGCAGCCACCAGGTTCTCCGCCCGCTTCTCGGCAAAGCCTTCCAGATCCAGCAGGGACTCAGCCGAAAGCGAGTAGACATCCCGGCATGCGGTACGCCTTCTCTGCGCCGCCTCGCGCCTCAGGGATGGCGGCCATCACATACGGGATCACCTCGCCAGCGCGCTTGATCATGACGCGATCACCGATCCGGATGTCACGTTCGCGGATGAAGTCGAAGTTATGCAGCGTCGCCTGCCGGACGGTCACTCCGCCGACCTCCACCGGCTCGAGGATCGCGTATGGCGTGATCACGCCGGTGCGTCCGACATTCACTCCGATATCCTGCAGGACGGTCGTGACCTCCTCTGCCGGGAACTTGAACGCCACCGCCCCTCGCGGGTCTTTGCCCACCACGCCCAGCTCGCGCGCCACAACCAGATCGTCGAGTTTGATGACCATCCCATCCGCTTCAAAGGGGAAGCTGTCCCGATGCTCCCTAGCCGACAGGGACACGGCGATCGCCTCGTCCAGACTGGCGCACCTGGTCGCGCCCTCGGCCACCGGAAACCCCAGATCACGCAGATAGCTCAGTGTGTCCCACTGAGTGGCAGGCGGCGTGCCATCCGCTTCCACGATGCTGTAGCACGCCAGGCTGATCGGACGAGCAGCCGTCAACGCCGGGTCCAGCTGACGCAGCGCCCCGCTGGCCGCGTTGCGCGGGTTGATATAGGTCTTCTGGCCCGCCTCCGCTAGCCGCGCGTTCAGATCGAGGAAGGCCTGCTTGTAGATCAAAGCCTCGCCGCGGACCACTAGCCGTCTCGGGGCCTTCCCCCTCTTCGGATCGATTGGAATCCGCAGGGGGAGCACTCTCACCGTCCTCAGGTTGGGCGTGATGTCTTCCCCCACCTCGCCATCCCCTCGGGTGGCCCCCAGCTCGAACACTCCGTCCCGATAGTGCAGTACCACCGTGAGGCCATCGAGCTTCGCCTCGACGACAAACCGCGCGGCAGAAACGCGCTCGTCCAGGCGGGCGATCCGTTCATGCCACGCGCGCACGTCGTCCGCAGAGAAGGCGTTGGACAGGCTGAGGATTGCCGCCGGGTGTCGCACCTTGGTGAACCGTTCTGCCGGCTCACCTCCAACGCGGCGGGTGGGCGAATCGGGCGTCATCAGTTCGGGATGCGCCGATTCCAGCGCCAAAAGCTCGCGCACCAGCAAGTCGTACTCTGCGTCGCTGATCAGCGGCGAGGCGAGGACATGGTAGCAATGGTCGTGGAAGCGTATCTGCTGGCGAAGCTCCTCAGCCCGCTTCGCCCGATCCGGAGAAGTGCGAGTCATTGAACGCTCTCCCTCTCCCGCCATGCAGCGCCCTAGAGTGCGCCCGCCCAAGCAAACACGGCGCCGAAGCCGATGGTGAGGCCGGTCCACACGTCGAGCGGGTAGTGTGCACCGGAACGCACTCGTCCAAGGCCCACGCCGATCGCCGCCAGGATGGCCAGCAGCACCGCCCACGAAGGCATCGAAGTCCCTGCCAACGTCAATCCCGACAGGAACGCGGCGCGCATCGCATCGCCGCTCGGGAAGCTCGGGTCGATAGGCAATCGCGGCAGCCGAACGACAACGCCGGCGTCTGCGGCGAAGGGACGCTTACGGCGGACCACCAACTTCAGCACCTTCGTGATGACCTCGGCCACAACGGCAGTCAACGCCAGGCCAAGCGCCCATGCCGGGCGGGCCAGCCCAACGATGACAAGCAATGCAATGAAGAAGGGCGTCGTCCCTGCGATCCGCATTAGCCCCAGGACGCGGTCAGCTGCGCCCGGCACTTCCGCCTTGTTGATCCGCTGCATGAGAAGTGTATCGAGTCTCTCCAGGGCCGGCAGTCGCCACATCAGCCCGGTGGCGATACCCACCAACGCCAGGCATGCGGGCAGCAGCGTGTCCGTCCCGGTCATGCGTCTGGCCAGACGGGGAAGAACATCAGCCAGTGGTCTGCGTACTCACGGATCACCGGCTCCATCTGCCGGAGCACTTCACGTGCCAGGCCTGTCACTGCCGCATCGGTACGTTCCTTCGGCGGTTCAAGGATCTCCAGCGCTTCAGCCTGATAGTGGTTTGGCCGGTCGGGGACGATCATGGCCGGCAACAGAAGGGAGTTCGTGCGGATCGCCAGCTTCGCGAACCCTGTAGGGAGGAAAGCCTCTCGGCCGAAGAACTCAATCCGTTCGCCTTTGGATGCGGGCCGATCCATCCCCGTCACGAGGATGCCGCCTTCCAAGAGTTGGTTGATCGAGGTCCTCACCGCCTCGGGCGATGCCGGCATCGTCACCGCTCCGTACTTGGTTCGGAGCGAGTTCTGCAACCGGTACGAGCCGGCGGGATCGGCGGGCGAGATCGCGTGCACCGGATAGCCTCGCGCAGCAATAGTCAGCATGAAGAAGTCAAACGCCCCGATGTGCGGGCCCACCAACACCAAGCCGCGCCCCTGGCCGCGAGCACTCTCAATCCGTTGAACCAGCTCGGGCGAGATGTCGCAGCCGCGCAGGAGTGCCTCGCGCCCACGCCCGAGCGCCCGGAACAAATCCACCTGGCCCCGCCCGGCGTTGTGGAAAACGGCCTGGACGGCGCGGTCGATCTCTGGATCGTCCTTGGGGAGCCCGCGGACGACGGACTGGTTAGCCCGGACAGCCAACGCAGAAGGGGAAACCTCACGAGCGACACGCGAGGAAATGCGATCGGCCAGATACAGCAGCGGTCGCTCTGGTATGACCCGCGCCGCCGCCATGGCGACCTGGATTGCCAGCCCGCTGGAACCCAGCCGATCGAACTTCATGCCGGCGCAGATCCTTGGGGCGGCGGAGACCCCCGCCAGTAGCGGCGGATGGAGCCGACGATAACCGGCAGCCCCCGGAGCACGCACATGGCAACGGCAATCCAAGCGATCACCTGGGCGACCCCGAGAATCGGGGCCGCCGCCTCCCCCAGAGGTGTGACGGGATCGAAACCAGCGAGAGCCTCGGCCACCGCCAGGCCCAGGAAGGCCGTGATCTTGCTGACCGAGTAGC
>JAPLGR010000256.1 GCA_026390045.1 Chloroflexota bacterium
AGATGACCGGGTGCGTGAGCACGAAGCGCACGCCCTCGCAGGCCGAGCGAATGAAGGAGCTGAGCGGCTCTCGCCGCACGCTTGCCAACCGCTCTGCCTTGATCTCGCTCTCTTGAGCAACGCTGCCCATCAGTACCAGCGCCACCAGAACTGCCCCGTACGACACGGCGTTGATCCAGTAGACGTAGGCCACGCCCGTCTGAGCGATGAGTAGCCCGCCCAACGCCGGCCCGGCCACCGACCCTATCTCATGGGCAATTGAGTTCAGGCTGAAGGCGTTGGCCAAGTCCTCGCGCTCGACAAGGTTTGGGACCAGCGCCTGCCGCGCGGGCATGTCGAAGGCGGCCACGCCGGCGCTGAGCGCGGTGATGGCGTAGATCGACCACAGGCTCACCGCGCCGCTCATTGTCAACCAGCCCAACAGCGCGGCCAGCAGCGCCAGCGCCGTCTGCGTCATGAACATCAGCCGTCGCCGGTTGATGGCATCCGCGACGACTCCGGCAACCAGCGAGAACACCAGAATCGGCAGGATCTGCGCCAGACCCACTCCGCCCAGGGCGATGGGGGCTTCGTTGATCTCGTGGATGTGCCACAGCACCGCGGCGGCCTGCATCCGGGTCCCGGTGACCGAAATGATCAGGCCGATCCACAGAAGCCTGTAGCGGCGATGGTGGAGCGCGGGAGGGAAGCGCATACGGAGGTAGACGCTCGGCAGAGGTTCGCCTTGCGCTATTGCCTCCGGGCCTTCGGGGTCTCCGCGTCGCTCTTGGCTGTGTGGGGCGTCAGCTTGCCGATCGAGGGAGGGAGGCGCTTGAATTCGCTGCGGCGCATGCGATCCAGGACCGCCTGGACGAAGGTGCGGTCGAACCCGGCCTCGACACACGCTTCCGGCGCGCGGCCGCCGTCCACGAGCAGCATCAGCAGCTGGTCCACCCGCGCATATGTGAAGCCCAGCTCGCCCTCGTCCGTCTGGCCGGGCCACAGTTCGGCGCTGGGCGGTTTGGCGAGGATCACTTCGGGCACGCCCATGGCACGCGCCAGCTGCCGGACCTGCGTCTTGTACAGATCGCCGATCGGATTGAGGGCGCAGGCCGAGTCGCCGAAGAGCGTGGTGTAACCGAGAAGGATCTCGGTCTTGTTGCCCGTGCCGACCACCAGTCCCTTGAACTCCGCTGATCGATCGTAGAGCACGATCATGCGCAGGCGCGCCAGGACGTTGCCGCGCCGCACGGTTTGACTCTCCGGGATCGAAGCCAGGAACGGATCTGCCATGGGCGTGATGGGGACCGTTGCCGACTGCACGCCTGTCTGCCGTATGACCAGGGCGGCATGCTTCATGGACTCGGGTGAGGAGGTGCGGTAGGGCATGCGGACGGCGAGGACGTTCTCGGGGCCGAGCGCCTCTGCAGCCAGGAAGCAGGCCAGGGCCGAGTCGAGTCCACCGGACAGTCCGAGCACACCGCGCTGGAATCCGGCGCGGGTGATTTCTGTCTGTAGGAAATCGACGAGGGTGCGGCGGACCTGGTTGACATCGATCTCCGGTGAGGGCGTGCGCTCCATCATGGCATTCCTCTCGACTTCACGGCATCAAGCCTGTCAGGCGGGTTTTCGCCGCCGGAAGCTGATCAGCCCGGCAATGCCGAGCACCGCCACAATCGCCGTGCCGATGAAATCGAGGCGCACGCCGGCGAGCAGCGGCACCGGGTCGCCGCGCGAGAAACTGAGGGCCATTCCCAGCAGGCCGAGGGCGGCGATGGTCAGGCACGCCAGCAGGCCGGGTCGCACGCTGCGGGGCTCGAGTGCGAGCAGGCCGAGCACAAGGGCGAAGCAGGATAGGAGCCCAACGGCCTGCGTTGGCCAGCGCGCCAGCCGGCTGTCGAAGAAATCGGAGGCGAACAGCGACGCCGATCCGCTTGGGAGCGGCCGGCCATAGGCGCACCCGTCCATCAGGCATCCGCCCCAGCTGACGGCGGCCAGCAGCGCAGCGGGGAGAGCAAGCGAATCTGCCAGGGCCCAGACGGGGGCACGGCGCAGGGCAGCGAACGCCGCGAGACCGGCCATCGCGCCCAGGGCCCCGCCGACCCAACTCAGCCCTCCGGCCGAGAACGTGAATGCCTCCGCGAGGTGGGAGGCGAAGTAGT
>JAPLGR010000180.1 GCA_026390045.1 Chloroflexota bacterium
ATCTTCCCGCCTGGGTGTTGTTCGTCGCCGTCACGTTGTGGATCGGTGGTTTCGACCTGATCTACGCCATCCAGGACATCGAGGTTGATCGGCGCGACGGGCTGTATTCGTTTCCAGCGCGCTATGGGATTGCCGCGGCCCTGCGCCTCTCGGCCGTCGCCCACGCGCTGGTGACCATCCTGCTCGTCCTGCTCGGGCTGCTACTCCGTCTGAGCGCGCCGTACTGGGTCGGCCTGGTGCTGAGCGCCGCGCTGCTGGCATACGAGCACGCCATCGTCCGGCCCAACGATCTCTCCCGATTGAACGTCGCGTTCTTCAACGTCAATGGGGTGATCAGCGTGACGTTGTTCGTGGGCACATTGCTGGCTACACTTCTGCCTGCCTAAGGAGTCTCCCATGATGAAGCGCTTGGTCCTGCTCATCATCCTGGTGGCAGCATCGCTCGCCGCCTGCACGCCCGCCCCGGCACAGACCACCATACTGCGCATCGGCGTCCTGCCAATCCTCGAAGCGCTGCCGATGTACGTCGCGCAAAGCCAGGGCTACTTCGCCGAGGAAGGCCTGCAGGTCGAGTTCGTTCCGGCCGCCTCGGCCGCCGAGCGCGATCAGCTCATGCAGGCCAACCAGATCGACGGCATGATCAACGATCTGGTCGCCGTGCTCCTGTACAACCGCGACCAGGTCCAGATCGTCGTCGTACGCTTCGCCCGCACGGCCAGCGCTGAAGATCCGAACTACCGCATCCTGGCCTCCGGTCAGAGCGGCATCACCAGCGTCGACGGTCTGCGCGGCGTGCCCATCGGCGTCTCGGAGGGCACGGTCATCGAATATGTCACCGACCGGCTGCTGCAGGCCGAGGGGCTCAAGGCCGAGGAGATCGAGATCGTCGCTGTCCCCAAGATCCCCGATCGGCTGGCGCTGCTGGAGTCCGGGGAAATCCAGGCGGCCACGCTTCCCGACCCTCTCTCCTCGCTGGCGCTGCAAGCTGGTGCCACACTGATCATCGACGATACGTCGCACCCCGAATACGGCACGAGCGTCCTGTCCTTCCGGAAGGAGATCATCGATCAAAGCCCGGATGCGCTGCGCGGGTTCCTGTGCGCGCTGCAGAAGGCCACGGCTGAGGTCAACGCCGATCCCGGCCAGTGGAGCATGCTGCTCACCGAGAACAGCCTGGTCCCCGCGCCGCTGATCGGCAGCTATCAGCTGCCCGAGTTCCCCTCGGCCTCCGTCCCATCCGAAGCGCAGTATGCTGACGCGCTCGATTGGGCAATCACCCGCGGGCTGTTGACCGGCAGCGCCGGCTATGCCGACGCGGTCGACGGCAGTTTCCTGCCCTGAGCCCCGGCGTTGGCGCATGGAGGCACGGCGAGCAGATCCATGATCGAGGTCGACGGACTGGCCTTTCATTATCCGGACGACACGGCCGTCTTTGAGGGCTTCTCCTGGCGTGTTGCTCCGGGTGAAGCTTGGGCCGTGCTTGGCCTATCCGGCGGCGGAAAGACCACGCTCCTTTACTTGATTGCCGGCCTGCGTCTCCCCGTGCAGGGGACGGTGCGCATCGGCGGCGAACCCATCCTCCGCCCGCGCCCTCAGACCGGGCTGATCCTGCAGGACTTCGGCCTGCTGCCCTGGGCCACAGTGCGCGACAACGTCGCGCTCGGGTTGCGCATCCGCGGATTCTATGGACCGGACGGGAAACACGCGCCGGCCGGCGAGGCGGTGACTGCCCGGCGCGAGATCACGCAGGCCTGGCTCGATCGCCTCGGCTTGTCCCGTGTCGCCGACAGCTTCCCAGGACAGATCTCCGGCGGGCAACGCCAGCGCACAGCCATCGCCCGCACACTGTCCCTTCAACCGGATCTGCTGCTGATGGATGAGCCGTTCGCTTCGCTCGATGCACCCACACGCGAGGACTTGCAGAACCTGACGCTACAGCTGCGCGCCGAGACCGGATTGACGACAGTCGTCGTCACCCACACGATTGAGGAAGCCGCGCTTCTGGGAGCGCAAGTACTCCTGCTTGGCCAGCTCCCCAATCGCACCGCGCACATCATCCCGAACCCGGGCGGCGCCGATCCGGCCTTCCACACCTCGCCACGTTACACCAAAGCCTGCGCTCTGCTTCGCCGCGAGCTGGAGGCGGTCCGATGAAGCGGACCTCGGTGCTGCTGGCCGCCGTGGCACTGCTCATCGGCTGGCAGATCGCCGCCTGGATGGTGAATCGCCCGATCCTTCCCCCGCCACTCGAGGTGTTGACGATCTTTGCCACCGAGATCTTCGGCGAGCTGGGGCTGGATTTCCTTGCCAGCCTGGGGCGCGTCGTCGCCTCGATGGCGCTGGCCGTTGCCACCGCCGTCCCCGCCGGGCTGGCCCTCGGGCAGATGCCGGCCCTCAACCGCATCTTCTCGCCCGTGATCTACATCCTGTATCCGATCCCCAAGGTCGTCCTGGTCCCTGTGATCCTGCTGTTCCTCGGCATCAGCGACCTGGCCAAGGTGGTCATCATCTTCCTGATCCTGTTCTTCCAGATCCTGGTGCTGGTGCGTGACCAGGCCGCCGCGCTGCGCGCCGAGCTGGTCGCCTCGGTCCGCAGCCTGGGAGCTGGACGACGCGCGCTGTTCCGCTTCGTCTACTACCCGGCCAGTCTGCCCGCCATCCTGACCGCGCTGCGTCAGTCGATCGGCACCGCCGTGGCCGTGCTGTACGTCGCCGAGCTGTTCGCCACCCAGCGCGGCCTCGGCTACTACATCTACCTGCATGGCTCGACGCTGTTCGACTACCCGCGCATGTACGCCGGCGTGGTGGCGATGAGCCTGCTCGGCCTGGGGCTGTACTTCGGGGTCGACTGGCTGCAGCGCCGCCTGTGCCCATGGCAGTTCGCCTCGTGAGTACGAACCTCGAGACCGCCGTCCTGATCATCCCGCCGTTTGAGGTGCAGAGCTTCGCCGCGCCGATCCGCCGCCAGGCGATGCCCGAACGGTGGATGCAGGTGCCGGCGCACATCACACTGCTCTACCCGTTTGCAGCGCCGGCTGAGGTTAGCCAGGCGATGCCCCGGCTGCGCCAGGCGTTGGCGGCGGCCGAACCGTTCGACGTAACGCTCGACCACTACGGCCGCTTCCCAACCGCGGTCTTCCTCGAACCAGCCGAGCTGCAGCCCCTGCTCGACCTCCATCGGCACCTGGCCGCCGCGTTCCCTGAGTATCCGATCTACGGCGGCGAATTCGGGCAGGCCTTCCACCCTCATCTGACACTCGTCCAGTCAGAAGACGAATCGGGCCCGCCCGATCTCGCCTTGCCTCCAACCCCATCGTTCACGTTCCGAGTCGACCGGGTATTTGTGTTCGTCGGCGATCCCGAGGCCGCGGTCCCGTACGTCCCGCTGGCCGCTGCCCTGCTGGGGCCGCCGTGAGCAACCTTACGGGCGACGCGCGTGCCCGCTATGTGCGCCGCATGTTCGGGCGCATCGCCCCGCGCTATGACTTGCTCAACCGGTTGATGACGTTTGGCCTCGACCGCTCCTGGCGCGTCGAACTCATCCGCCGTCTGGATCTGCCCACCGCGCCCCGAGTGCTCGATTTGGGCTCCGGCACCGGCGACCTGGCACTCAAGGCACTGAAGCGCCGTCCTTCGGCGCGCGTTGTGGCGGCCGATTTCACACCCGAGATGATGAGGATCGGGCAGCGCAGAGCCGGCGCCGAGCACGTGCAGTGGGTGGTGGCGGATGCAGCGCGGCTTCCCTTCGCCGGTGCCACCTTCGACGCGGCGGTGTCCGGATTCCTGCTGCGCAATGTCCCGGAGGTCGACCGGGTCCTGTCGGAGGAACTTCGCGTCCTGCACCCCGGCGGGCGCGGCGGCTCGCTCGACACCACGCCGCCCTCCCGCTCCTGGCTGCGCCCGCTTCTCTCTTTCCATCTGCACACCGTCATCCCGCTGCTCGGCCGAATCCTTGCCGGCGATCCCGAGGCGTACATCTACCTGCCGCAGTCGACCGAGCGGTTCGTCGAGGCCGGCGCACTCGCGGCGCGTATGGCCGCCGCAGGGTTCCGCGAGGTGAGTTACACTCGAAGGATGCTCGGCACCATCGCACTGCACTGGGGCACGCGCCCGGCCGATTGAGAATGCCCGATCCATCGCCCACCCGCGTCATCGTCGCTATCACCGGCGCCTCCGGCGCCGTGCTCGGCATCCGCGCACTGGAGCGCCTGCGCACCCTGAACATCGAGACGCACCTAGTGATCAGCGCGGCAGCTCGCATCACGATCGCGCAGGAGACCGATCACAAGGTGAGTGACGTGCAGGCGCTTGCCCATACCAGCTACGATCCGCGCGACATCGGCGCGGCCATCGCATCGGGCTCCTTCTCGGTGCACGGCATGATTGTCATCCCCTGCTCGATCAAGACCCTTTCCGCGATCGCCAACTCCTACGCCGACGATCTGATCGTGCGCGCGGCGGACGTCACGCTCAAGGAGGGCCGGCCGCTGGTGCTCGTAGTCCGCGAGACCCCGCTGCATCGCGGACATCTCCGACTGATGGACCTCGCCGCGCGCGCCGGCGCGGTCATCTTCCCACCCGTCCCGGCGTTCTACTGCCGGCCGGCGACGCTCGACGACCTGGTCGACGACACGGTCGCCCGCGCCCTACAACGCCTGGGCATTCCGAACGCCAGCGTCACGCCCTGGAAGGCCGTGTGACGCTCCCCTCCGACCTCAACCGCGAACTCGCTCCGATCCGTGCCCTGCTGGAGGAGACAACCACGATGGTCCTGGCGACGCGCATGCCCGACGGGACACCACGGGCCACGCCGGTCTTCTTCGCCACGGACGAGAGCCTGCGTCTGATCTTCCTCTCAGATCCGCAGAGCGTGCACAGCAGGAATCTCACAGCGTCGCCGCACGCCTCGGCGGCAATGTACCCCGAGGAAGGAGACTGGCGCAGGCTGCGCGGTGTCCAGATGACAGGGCGCGCCCGCGTGCTTGATGGCGCCGAGGCGGACGCCGCGCGGCGCACCTACGCCCGGCGATTCCCATTTGTCGCCGAGCTCGCCTCCGCCATGGCCGCAACCCGGATCTGCGCGTTCACGCCGTCCTGGGTGCGCCTGATCGATAACCGGCGCGGGTTCGGCTTCCAGCAGGAGTGGAGTCTGGCGTGACCAGCCGCGATCTCGAGCGCGCCGCGCTCCGCGGCGAGCCATCCTACGTCTGGCGCGCCGGACAGGACCGCCGCCTGCAGATGATCCTCGCCGCCGCCGGTGAGCGCGTGCGTGGGCGCGTGCTCGATGATGGCTGCGGACTCGGGCTGTATCTGGATCGGCTCGCACCCCAGGCACAATCCGCCTGCGGCGTCGAGTTTGAAGCCGAGCGCGCCAAGCAAGCCGGGAGGCGCGGCCTGCGCGTGGCGCGGGCCGCCGCCGAGCATCTCCCCTTCCCCGGCAACAGCTTCGACGTGATCCTGTCGCATGAAGTGCTCGAGCACGTAACGGATGATCGCCGCGCGCTCGAGGAGATCGCCCGCGTCCTCCGCCCCGCGGGACGGGCCGTCATCTTCGTCCCCAACCGCGGCTACCCGTTCGAGACGCACGGCATCTACTGGCGCGGCCGCTACCACTTCGGCAACGTCCCGTTCGTCAATTACCTGCCGCGCGGCATGCGAGACCGATTGGCGCCGCACGTGCGTGTCTACGCGCGCCGCGACCTGGAGCGGCTGGTCGCCGGGCTGCCGCTGAAGCTGGTCAAGCAGAGGGTGATCTTCGGCGCGTATGACAACGTGATCGCTCGCTG
>JAPLGR010000635.1 GCA_026390045.1 Chloroflexota bacterium
GAGGCACGCCGAGCTTGTACAGCGCGCCGCCACCGAACAGGGTCACGGCGCCGCCCAGCCCGCCCATCAGGTTGATCACGCCGTTGGCCTTGCTGCGCTCGCCGGGCAGGAACAAGTCGCCAAGGTAGGCGACGGTCGGCGAGCGGAACAGGGCCATGCCCACGTTGGTCCCAAGGACGGCAAGGGCGATAAGGACGAAGTTCTCCCGGACGAAGGGAACCAGGATGAAGAACAGCGCCGCCAGGGGGGCGCCGAGCATCAGGTACGGCTTGCGGCGGCCAAAGCGCGAGCGCGTGCGGTCCGATAGGCTCCCGATCCAGGGTTGGACGAACATATTGATGATGTTATCCCAAGTGAGGATGAAGCCGATGACCAAGGCCGAGAGGCCGAGGTCTTCGAGCATGGGTGGGATCAGGCTGTTGAACAGCGGTCAGATCATGCTGATGCCGAAGAAGCCGAAGCCCAGCAGGAAGGTCCGTCCCCAGGGAAAGCGCGGCGTCATGCTGCACCTCATCTCAAAGGGTGGGCCCATTGTAGGCGCCGGGCGGGCGCGGGGCAATCGGTCGCATGTGCCGAGAGAGACGGCTACGTGGTCCAGGTAGACGTTGACGGGGGGGAGAACCTGAAGTATCATAGCTCAATGCTCCTAATCGGCCACGCACCGGGAACCCCCCCAGGCGTGGCCCTTCCCATCGGTACAGACACAAGGGAGGTGAGGGCCCGCGTGATCCTGGCCGGATCGTCAGCCGCTTTATCTACGAAAACTCAGGAGGAGAATCTGTGTCACGCCGAATGTTAACTTCTGCCCTTGGGCTGCTCGTCCTGGTGAGCATGATCCTGGCGGGCTGCGCCCAAGCCACGCCGACCGAGGCACCTGTCGCCACGGAGGCGCCCGTTGTCACGGAGGCGCCCGTTGTCACCGAAGCCCCACCGCCGTACGAGGGCATGTCCGCCTCGGGCGACTGCGCCAACGGAACGCTCATCAAGTCCGTTGAGGCCATCGATGAGTTCACCGCCAAGTTCACGATGTGCGTCCCGGACCCATCTTTCCTCTCCAAGATCGCCTTTAGCCCGTTCGCCATCTATCCCAAGGAATGGCTGGAGGCCAATACCGCCGTTGGTGCGCGGCTGGACAAGCCCGTCGGCACGGGCCCCTACGTGATTGGCGAATGGAAGCGTGGTGAGAGTCTGACCTTCACCAAGTTCGCCGACTACTGGGGGACACCTGCGCTGACCGACACCGTCGTCTTCCGCTGGACTTCCGAGTCCGCCGCCCGTTTGCTAGAGTTGCAGTCGGGGACAGTGGACGGGATCGACAACGTTGCCCCGGATGACTTCCAGACGGTCAAAGATGATCCGAATCTGCAGCTGACGATCCGCCCGGCGCTGAACGTGTTCTACATCGCCATGAACAATACCTACCCGCCGTTCGACATCAAGGAAGTGCGCCAGGCGATTGCCATGGGGATCGACCGCCAGCGGATTGTCGACACGTTCTATCCGGCGGGATCTGAGGTGGCTGCGTTCTTTACGCCGTGCGCCATCCCCAATGGGTGCGTGGGCGATCCGTGGTACGCCTTCGACCCGGTCAAGGCCAAGGAAATGCTGGCGGCCGCCGGGTTCCCAGACGGCTTCAAGACCAAGCTGTTCTATCGCGACGTGGTCCGCGGCTACCTGCCTGAGGTGGCGCGTGTGGCCGAGGAAATCCAGTCTCAGCTCAAGGCCAACCTGAACATCGACGCCGAGATCGTGGTTGAGGAGTCGGGCCAGTTCATCGCTGATTCCAATGCCGGCACCCTCAACGGCTTCCACCTGTTGGGTTGGGGCGCTGACTTCCCGCATGTCACCAACTTCCTCGACTTCCACTTCAGTGGCAACCGCCAGCAGTTCGGAACGCCCTTCCCGGAGATCTATGAGACGCTGGCTCAGGCAGCGCAGATCGCCGATCCGGCGAAAGCCGAGCCGCTCTACGTTCAGGCCAACAACGCCATCCGCGACGACGTCCCCATGATCCCGGTGGCACACGGTGGGTCGGCAACGGCCTATCTGGCCGACGTCGAAACCCCCCAGGCAAGCCCGCTGACGAACGAAATGTTCGCCGTGAGCAAGCCGGACGACCGCACCACCTTCGTCTTTATGCAGAACGCCGAACCGATCAGCCTCTTCTGCCAGGACGAGAGCGATGGCGAGTCCCTGCGCGCCTGTGAGCAGGTCATGCAGTCGCTCTACTCCTACGAGATCAACGGGACGGCCGTCGAGCCCGCACTGGCGACGTCCTGTGATCCGAATGCCGACCTGACCGAGTGGACCTGCGCGCTGCGGCAGGGCGTCAAGTTCCACGACGGCTCGAGCCTGGATGCCAACGACGTGGTCACTACGTTCGTTGCTGGCCTCGACTCGACCAGCCCGCTGCACGTCGGCAACACGAACGCTTTCGAGTACTGGATGACTCTGTGGGGCAACCTGTGGGGCCAACCGGCACCGGGATAAGACCGTTGCAGGCATGACAGTCGGCTAAGTGATACCCGCGGGATGGCCCTCAAGGCCATCCCGCGGGACCTCCATTCCAGCCAAGGCGAGAAGAGAGCCAGGCGAGCCGGGCCTAGCTTGTCCCTGACGCTGCAAACAGTACAATCACGCCATGCTTCAGTACACCATTCGTCGCCTGCTCTCATCCATCCCCGTGCTGCTCGGCATCCTGGTAGTCACCTTCGCTCTGGCGCGCATGATCCCCGGCGACCCGTGCACGGCCACCCTGGGCGAGAAGGCCACCCCGGAGGTGTGCGAACGCTTCATCCGCGAGCACGGCCTCGATCGGCCCATCTACGTGCAGTTCGGAATCTATATGAAGGACGTGCTGCGAGGGAGTTTTGGCAGCTCCATCCGTTTCAGCCGGCCGGTATCGCAGATCCTAGTGGAACGGCTGCCGATGACCATCGAACTCAGCATGGCGGCGCTGGCGCTATCCGTCATCGTTGGCATCCCGCTGGGGATGCTCTCGGCCATGAAGCACAACTCGAAGACGGATGTCGTCACCATGGTGGGGGCAAACATCGGCGTGTCCATGCCGGTGTTCTGGCTGGGCTTGATGCTGGCGTACTTCTTCGCGCTGGTGCTCAAGGGCACACCATTGTGGCTGCCGCCGTCCGGACGCCTGACGGCGGGCATCAGTTCTATCCCCTTCTATGATGTGTACGGCTGGACGTTAGCCAAGGACACGGCCGTCTTCAAACTGTTGAACATGTTCGCCAACCTCTACGTGTTCAATTCGATCATCACGGCCGACTGGAAGGTGCTCGGCGATGCGGTTAAGCACCTCATCCTTCCGTCACTGGCACTCAGTACCATCTCGATGGCGGTGATTGCGCGCATGACGCGCTCCAGCCTGCTGGAAGTGCTCGGACGCGAGTACATCCGGGCGGCCAAGGCCAAGGGTGTGCCGTACCGCACGGTCATCACGAAACACGCGCTGCGCAATGCGCTGCTGCCCGTGGTGACCATCATAGGGCTGAGTCTAGGCGGCCTGCTGGGCGGGGCAGTCCTGACCGAGACCATCTTCGGGCTGTCGGGTGTCGGGCGGGCGCTGTTCGAGGCGATCACCGCCCGTGACTACCCGATCATCCAGGCCTTCACGCTCGTGATCGCCATCGGCTACGTGATCGTGAACCTGCTCGTCGATCTCAGCTACACGCTGCTCGACCCGCGCGTGCGGCTACAGTGAGGGCAGCGGGATGACGGCGAGCAACCAGGTGGTCGCCGAGGGGATGCGGCTGGATGCCGAGGCGCTTGGGGGAAAACCCACAAGCCTGTGGCGGACAACACTTCGGCGTCTGCTCCAACGGCGCTCGGCAATCGTCGGCATGGCCATGCTCGGCATGCTGGTGGCGACCGCCATCCTAGCGCCGGTCATCGCTCCGTTCGCGCCGGATCAGGTGCTGATCGGCATCGAGGAAGGCGTTAAGAAGCGATCGGGGCCGTGCATCCACCTGCTCGGATGCCCAGAGGACCAGCCGGAGCATGGACAAACCTGCCATCCACGGTAACGGCAGCTATCAGTGTTTTGCCATCATCGCCCACTGCCAGGTCGCGGATTTCACTGCCAGTAAAATTATCACCGATATACGGATTAAGGATATCGTTCTTATTGGGCACGGAATTGGGGGTCGTGACTGTCTCCCAACGCATGATGCCTGCATCGGCCCGGGCGGGCAGCGGGCTCA
>JAPLGR010000182.1 GCA_026390045.1 Chloroflexota bacterium
CTTCAAGCTTCATCCCCATCACGCCGCCGGCGGACAGCCCCATCGGGCGGACTTCCCGTTCGTCAAACCGGATCGCCTGCCCGGCGCTGCTCACCAGCAGGATCTCGTCGCGCCCGCGCGTGATGCGCGCCCAGCCCAGGACGTCGCCTTCGGCGACGTTCATCACGCTGAACGCCTTGGCCGACGGGCCAGGGAGGGCTTCCAACGGAGTCTTCTTGATCATGCCGGAGAAGGAGCCCAGGAGCACACACGCCTCCGGCGAGAGCTGGCTGCGTTCCGGCGGGACGGCCACGCCAGCCACGACCTGCTGCCCCTCGGTGTAGGGGGTTGCTCGGGCGACCGGGATGCCGTCCTTGGGATCATCGCATTCCGGAAGCGTGTGAACCGCGACGGCCGCGCCGGAGCCGCCGGCCTCAAACAGGTAGAGCGTGTCGCGCCCGCCAGCGCTGATCAGCAAGACTGGCGCCGACCGCCCGGTGAGGCGCGGCTGACGGGCAGTTGGCGTGCGCGAGATCAATCCGTCGTCGGTCACCACCACCCAGGTTTCCTTCTCCGGCGTCAGATCGCCTGCCGTCAGCTGCGCAGCCTTCTTCCCCTTGCCCTTGCGAGCCTCGACGATCAACGTCCGGCGCCGATCGCCGTAAGTGCTCTTGACCCTTGCCAATTCCTCAATCAGCAGATCGCGCATCTTCTTCTCGGAGCCTAGCAGAGCCTCAAGCTCCTTGATGCGCGCCATGGTCTCCTTGTGCTCCTGGTCGATCTTCTTGCGCTCCAGGCTCGCGAGGCGGCGCAGCGGCATATCCAGGATTGCCTTGGCCTGAACGTCGGTCAGCTTGTAGCGCTTGCGCAGCCGCCCATGAGCCTCCTCGGCATCCGCCGACGAACGGATCAGGTGGACGACGTCGTCCAGATGCTGAAGCGCCGTGCGCAGGCCCTCGAGGATGTGAGCGCGCTCGCGCGCCCGCGTGAGTTCAAACGTGCTTCGCCGGCGGACGATCTCGAGCCGGTGCTCGAGGAACACGCGCAGCGCCTGCTTGAGCGTCAGCAGGCGCGGCTCGCCCTCGACCAGTGCCAGAAGCGTCATGCCGAAGCTGACCTGCATCGGCGTGCGGCGATACAGCTCGGCCAGCACCTTCTCCGGCGTGGCGGTCTTGCTCAGTTCGAGGACGATGCGCAGGCCCTGACGATCGGTTTCGTCGCGCAGGTCGGCCAGGCCTTCCAGGTCGCCGTTGCGGGCCAGCTCGGCGATGCGTTCGACGAGGGCCGACTTGTTGGTGAGGAAGGGCAGTTCGGTGACCAGGATGCGCGAGCGGCCGCGGCCCATGTCCTCGATGTGCGCCCGTGCCTGTAGCGTGACCTTGCCCCGGCCGGTGCCGTAGGCGGCGGTCAGCCCGTCCGCATCGCCCTTGTCGCGCAGGATGATGCCGCCGGTGGGGAAGTCGGGGCCCTGGATGTAGGTCATCAGGTCCTCGACGCCTATCTTCTCCAGCCGCGACCAGTTCTCGAGCAGGAAGGTCAGGGCGTCGCACACCTCGCCCATGTTGTGGGGCGGGATGCTCGTGGCCATGCCGACGGCGATGCCGGTCGAGCCGTTGACCAGCAGGTTCGGCACGGCTGTTGGGAGGACGGTTGGCTCGCGGAGAGAGCCGTCGAAGTTGTCGATGTAGTCGACGGTGTCCTTCTCGATGTCCTCCAGCATCTCCATGGCGATGGGCTCGAGGCGGGCTTCGGTGTAGCGCATGGCCGCCGGCGGATCACCATCGATCGAGCCGAAGTTGCCCTGCCCGTCGACCAGCGCGTAGCGCATCGAGAATGACTGTGCCATGCGCGCCATGGCTTCGTAGACCGCCATGTCGCCGTGCGGGTGGAACTTCCCGAGCACCTCGCCGACGATGCGGGCGGACTTCTTGTAATCCGACGCCGGGCGGATGCCCATGGCATGCATGGCGTACAGGATCCGGCGATGGACCGGCTTGAGCCCATCGCGGGCGTCGGGCAGAGCCCTCGCCACGATGACGCTCATGGCATAGTCCAGATACGACTGCTGCATCTCCGCATCGATGTCGATGCGGCGCACCATCCCGACTTCCATCCTTCACCTCGAGAGAGACGCGAACCCGGCAATGATAGCGGCTGGGGCGGGGGCCGTCAATTCGGGGCTTGCCTTCCATGAGCTGTTATTGGCAGGCCCGGAGGGCCGAAGCAGTCTCCTCGCCCTCGGGGAACCCGGACGGGCAGCCTGGCGCCGGAGGAGAGTGCCTCGTCGGGCTTCGCCCTCCTCGTCGTAATGGCCGGGCTTCGACCTGTGCGCGTCGATGGAAGCCCTTTGCGACCACCCGCCCCGTGTCAAGTCAACTGATAATGTTACCGGGGGCTCGCCTTGCGGGCGGACCCAGAGTGTGGTAAGATATTTGGCGCAGGTATTCGAGGTGGTTGTTCGAGAAGTGGGCGGCCCCCACTTCTCTGCGTGTAAGGCCTGGCCGCCGACCACTGTTTAGGAACAAGAGAGCATGAAAAGCGAGTTTGCACTGGCATTCAATGAGATCACCGAGCGCTTTGGCCTGTCGAGAGACACGGTCATGCAGGCATTGGAGGCGGCCATGGTGTCCGCCTACCGCCGCTCGGTCAACGCCTCGACGGCGCAGAACGTCGAGGCGCGCATCGACCCCGAAACGGGGGAAGTGCACATGTTTGCCGAGAAGGAAGTCGTCGACGGCATCCAGAGCCCGCAGACCGAGGCCAGCCTGGAGCAAGCCCGGAGCGTGGCCCCCGAGGCTGCCCTGGGCGACATGGTCATGGTCGACTCAACGCCCGAAGACTTCGGGCGCGTGGCCGCACAGACCGCCAAGCAGGTGATCCTGCAGCGTCTGCGCGAGGCCGAGCGCGACGCCCAGTACGAGGAATTCGTGGACCGGGAAGGGGACATGGTGCACGGAACCGTGCACTCCATCACTCCCCAGGCGGTCACCGTGGGACTGGGCCGGGCGGAGGCCATCCTCCCGCGCAATCAGCAGATCCCGGGCGAGAACTTCCGGGTGCGGGATCGAATCCGGGTCTACGTCCTCGAGGTGCGCAAGTCGTCGCGCGGCCCGGTGATCGTCGTCACCCGCACACACCCGAACATGCTGCGCCGCCTGCTGGAGATGGAGGTGCCCGAGATCAACACCGGTCTGGTGGAGATCAAGGCCATCGCCCGCGAGGCCGGCAAGCGCGCCAAGGTCGCCGTGGCGGCAATGCGCGATGGGATCGACCCGGTGGGCGCCTGCGTCGGGCTGCGCGGC
>JAPLGR010000617.1 GCA_026390045.1 Chloroflexota bacterium
TTCATATCGGGGTCGCCACCGACACGCCAAACGGTCTGGTCGTCCCGGTGATCCGCGACGCTGACCGCCTCTCCCTCAACGACCTCGTCCGCCGGCGATCCGAGTTGATCGAGCGAGCCCGCGCCGGCAAGTCGCTGCCTCAAGATTTCGACGGCGGAGTGTTCACCCTCAGCAACTTGGGCGCCCTGCGGGTCGACTCGTTCGACGCCATTCTCAACCCACCCCAGGCCACCATCCTGGCCGTGGGGCACATTGCCGAACGAGCATTCCAGGAGAACGGCCAGCTGTCGCTGGTCCCCACCATGAAGCTCAGCTTGTCGGTCGATCACCGCGTCCTGGACGGCGCCGCCGGGGCGCGGTTCCTTGACGAGATCGTAGGACTTCTCGAGGCGCCAGCCCAGGCGCTACCCTGACCATGGGGGAACTCATGCCGCGCAGACTCGTCTTCGTCCACACCGTTCCGCTGATGGATCTCTTCAATCCGCTGAGCCGTGAGTTGCTGCCACCTGATACTGAGGTGTGGCATGTTGCCGACGAGATCCTGCTTCGGGTCGTCCTGGCCCAGGGAGGCCTTTCGCCCTTCATCCACGAGCGCGTGGTTTCACACGCAGTTGCCGCAGAGCAGGCCGGCGCCACGGTCGTCCAACTCACATGCTCCTCAATCTCTCCCTGCGCCGATACCGCACGGTCGCGCGTTCGCATCCCTGTGCTCAAAGTCGATGAGCCGATGGTCGATCGCGCCTTGGAAATCGGGGCGCGCATCGGAGTCGCCGCGACGGCGCCGACAACGCTCCGCCCGACCAGCGATCTCATCCGGGCACGCGCCCGAGCCCTCGGAAAGGATGTCCAGGTCGAAGCCCAGTTGGCAGAGGGTGCCTACCAGGCGCTCTTCGGAGGTGACCCCCAGCGCCACGACGCCATCGTGCGTGAGACGCTGCAGGACCTGTCCCAGCGCAATGATGTGATCCTTCTGGCGCAGGCATCGATGGCACGGGTAGCCGATAGTCTGCAGAAGGGGGCACTGCCATGTCCGGTTCTCACCAGCCCGCGGCTGGCGGTCGAGCGAGCGGCGCGTGTGCTCGCTGAGGCCGGGGCTTGAACGAACCCGGGCCCTTTCTCGACGCGCTTTCGCCTTTGTGGCCGGATGGTCAACTGCGCTGACATCCGCGACCCCCAGGACGCCTCGGGTGCCTGTGCCATGCCACTGATTGACGACCCAACCGGCACACAGACGGTCTCGCACATACAGGTTCTGGCGGCCTCATCTGCAGGACTCATCAATGTGCTCCGCACCGCCAGCCTCCGCACGACCCACTCCCGGCAAGGCATCACCAACGGGACCTGTTGGACGCTCCAGTTCCTGCCCCGGCTCCTCCTATCCAATCGTCAACGTATTGGTTCAAGCCAGACGCAACGATGTCAACGCTATCAGCCGGACTTCATTCGGCTTCATCTACCGCTGCCTTGGATCCAATCAGGGGGCCGTGCCGGCGGTGGCCCATCCACTTCTGGCCCATTGCGGCGACTTCCCGATTCGGGTGATCTGCGATTATCGGAATCGATTCGCGCCGTCAATTGGGGCCCAGAGAGGGGCTAAGTGAGCTACCGTAGACCTCATGGCTATTAGCAGTTCGCTGTCGCGATGGCTATCACGATAGCCGTACCGTAAGGTCCGCAGTAGGGATTCCGACCGAGCCAGTTCACATCCGCAAGGTCGAGGGCCGTTCGCCCCGGCGGGCGCCGGCCCGAACGGGGTTCGAGCCCCCCCGCGCCCACCAGATCGACACCTCAGTCCTTTCAGTTCGCCTTTAGAGGGAACCGTAAGGACTTCGCTTTCTACGACGGTTCCACCCACACCAACCGCGGACCTTATGGTTGCAGGCCGTGAGGTCCATCTTCAGCTTTGATGCAGGCCCCGCGCGCACCCCAGACCCTACGGTTCAATCGCCATGGTCAGGCTACTAGCCTACTAGGGAGCTTCCCTAGGCAGTGTCCTGTCCGCGCAAGCGAATGCTGACCCGGCGTTCTGGGCCTTGATTGCGGCTTGCCCAACCCGCCGGGTCAGCATCAGCGAGATGATAAGCGGCGGCGATCCGCGGTGAGCGGAGGGAAGCGAGAATGGCACGGTGCAACGGGCGACTTGAGTCCTGAGGCGCCAAGGAGTTGTTGAACTAGGAGCTTGGTGAGTGCGGCACGAGTTTGATTGTCGCGGATCGTGCCTCAGGGCTCACGATGTGGCTGACGATGCTTGCGGCGTAGCGGCGGTACTTTGTGCGATACTCGGTGTCGATCTGGTCGTTGATGCCAGGGTCAGCGTCGACGAATGTAACGTCCTTCTCGATGCCGCCAGCCAGGATGTGGCCTTCGTGGCGCACCTGAGTGCCACGGAACCAAGCGCCGGCGCGCCCGTTGACGGATCGGACGAAGAGATTGTCGCCGAGGCGGACGACCCAAATGGTAACCGCCTTAGTTAGCGTACCATCGCTTCGGAGTGACACTATCTCCAGCTCCTCTGCGGTTCCGATCTTGGTGAGCTCGTCGACTGTCCACGTTGTCATCGGCGCGTCTCCTCCTTGGATTGGTTGGTGTGGCCTACCACGAGTTGTGCCTGGGCCTATTTCGTTCAAAGACCGGTCATTTGCTCTAGGTTCTGGGGGTACCGCGCGCCTTGCACCGCAATCCGCGAGGAGGCCCTATCAATCTCGAGGAGATCATCGGGCGTAAGATCGACCGTAGCTGCGCCAATATTCTCGTCCAGCCTGTGCAACTTCGTGGTACCCGGGATGGGCACGATCCACGGCTTCTGGGCAATGGGCCAAGCGAGAGCGATCTGAGCAGGTGTCGCGTTCTTCCGCTCCGCTATCGTGCGCAGCAGATCCACTAGAACCTGGTTTGCTTTCCGGGCCTCCGGTGTAAAGCGAGGGAGCGTGTTGCGGAAGTCGGAACCGTCGAACGTGGTGTTTTCATTGATCTCTCCCGTGAGAAAGCCCCTGCCCAACGGGCTATAGGCAACCAAGCCGATCCCGAGTTCCTCAAGGGTCGGTATCACTTCCTTCTCGGGGGTCCGCGTCCACAGCGAATACTCGTTCTGGAGGGCAGTGACCGGCTGAACCGCGTGTGCGCGCCGGATCGTTTGCACTCCGGCTTCGGAAAGACCGAAGTGCTTGACCTTGCCCTCCTGTATCAAGTCCTTCACCGCTCCCGCCACATCTTCGATGGGCACGTCCGGGTCAACACGGTGTTGATAGAACAGATCGATGGCGTCGACCTTGAGTCGCTTGAGCGAGCCTTCGGCAACTTCCTTGATGTGTTCTGGCCGGCTATCCAAACCCACCCAACGCGGCCCGCCATTGGGATCGAGTTTGAATCCGAACTTGGTGGCTATCACCACTTGCCCACGGTATGGAGCGAGAGCCTCGCCTACGAGTTCTTCGTTTGTGAACGGACCATATACCTCAGCCGTATCGAAGAAGGTAACCCCGCGCTCGAGGGCTGTGCGTATTAATGAGATCATCTCCTGCCTGTCTGCGGGCGGACCGTAGGAGAAACTCATTCCCATACAGCCGAGCCCGATAGCCGAGACCTCCAAGTTGCTATGTCCGAGTTTGCGCTTCTGCATTCCTTGAACTCCCGTCTTTGAATTAGGGGTCCGAGCCGCGTCCATGCCCGAATCCCCTGGGGATAGTCCCCCCTGTGGTCGGATACCCGCCTCACGGGGCCTCTGGAGCCGGCCGTCGGCTCACGCAGGTAAGGGGGTCGGATACATGCCGTAGGCTCGCCACGTCTCGAGCATGGCCTCGTAGTTGGCGGGCTTGACGCAGGCCATCACGCTGTTCGATGTTGACAGGATGTAGGCGCCGCCGGGCATGCCCGCTTTCAGGCAAGCCAGTGTTTCTGCGCGAACATCCTCGGGCGTCCCAAGTGACAGAGCGCCGCCGATGTTCACGTTTCCCTTCAGGCAGATCCGCTGTCCCACCCGGGCCTTCGTCTCCAACAGATCCATGCCTCCCAGAGGATCGAGTGGATCCAGGCAGTCGATGCCCGCCGCGATCAGATCGTCCAAGATCGGGCGGACATTGCCGTCGGTGTGCTTGATGAAGGGCACCCCGGCCGCGTGCACGGCAGATACGACACGCTTTAGCCCCGGGAATAGGAATTCGTGGAAGTGCTTAGGGGACATCATCGGCCCCCGATTGTCGCAGTAGTCATCGGAGGTGAAGATCGCGTCGGCGCCGATGTCTACGGCCTTCTTGGCTAGCGCAGAGTTGTAGTCGACCGCAATCTCGACCATGTCCCGAACGAGGTCGGGGTTGAGGATGAAGTCCGTCAGCATCGCCTCAGCGCCGCGCAGGTAACGCGGGATCGAGAAGGAATCCTGCGTTCGGAAGACGATAGCACGTTTCCCGCCGAACCGATCCACTGCTTTCGCCAGGGTCTCAAAGTGCCAGTCGGCGCAAGGATCAGGAATCTTCAGGGAACGAAGGGCGCCGGGGTCCTTGAGCGGCGCATCTATCGGCACAGGGTAGTACTCTTCTGTCTTCGTCTTGGTGACGCCCCATTCGTCCACGTAGACGCGATCGCTCAGGCGCCGCTTGTGTTCGTCGGCGAAGATGGCGACTCCATCGAGGTCAGCCCAGTCCACGAAGTCGAACAGGTCACCTCCAGGTGTCAAGGTGGCCAGCGCGACGTCGTCAACTTCCCATTCGAAGCTGGGGACGTGGTCAGGCACTCCATGTCGGAGCACGGTCAGAACCCGTTCCAGCGATGTCAACATAAGGACCTCGTCGTCCCCCAAGGTGAGCCGATTCGACGTTCGGTGGACCTCGCGATTCGATCATGGTCTTGGCCGCCTCGGAGCTGCGCGCCGCCCGGAAGGCCCGAGGGGTATCCTTGAGCGGGAACGTCTCGGTGATCAGTCGCCCCACATGCAGCCGGGGCAGGATCCCCACCGCGTTCTGGAAGTCCCGGATGTTGCCGTCGATGCGGCCGCGGATGTGTTCCTCGGCATAGCGCAACCGATAGGCACCGAGGCTCATCTTTGGGCCAAATGGGTAGCCGCTGAAGAGTAACAGAGAGCCGCCCGGCTGCACTAGCTCCAACGCCAACTCCGAGGCCAGCAGGACGGGAGCGGCGATGATGGCTAGGTCGGGCTTGAAGCCTTTGTCGCGCGCCAACTGCTGGAGGTCATGCTTGCCTACATCGAGCGGGATGGAGGCTCCCAGCTCCTTGGGCAGATCCCGGCGGATCGACGTGTCCGTCACACCGAGGGGCGTCACCAGCTCGGCTACTCGGACACGCCCGTGCTTATTCAACAACTCCTGAATGCGCGTTCGCCGCCCGGAGGGAGTTGGGTCTTCTGATTCGCCCATTGCAGTCATCATATGTCAGAACAAGCCGGGCGCCCATCGAAAGACAACCGAGATCCAATACGACGCGTATCAGTTGACATCGTGTATTGCCTAACCTATGATATCGGTTGCAGGGCTACGTCCGCGAATGCATCCTGGCCAATGGCCCTGAGCGGTCCATGCCTTCTGAAGCCCCCCATGCCTGATTCGATGACCGGCTGTGAGAGGTTCTTTGCGTCGCTCGAACGGCACAAACCCGACCGGGTGCCCATCTTCGAGTTGTTCATCGACCCACGGGTCATTGAAGCGTTGACACCCCGCCCGGTCCTGGCGCCTCAGATGCTCTTCCGCTACCTCGGCGGCCCGATCACCGAGTTCTATGATGCCTGGCTCTATGCCGGCGCGCCCCACCACATGGCGCTTGCCTACGGTCACCTCGGGTCCACCATTGCCAGGCTCGGAAGCCTGGCCGGGATTGAAGTTGCATCGGTGTGAGATGAGGGCAGGGCCAACGCGACGGTGCTGAAGCGGGATCGGTCGCTGCCTATCTGGCCTGGGGGATGACCACACGATGAATAGTCGGGAACGCCTGCTGGCGGCCTTTCGACACGAGATCCCCGATCGGGTCCCCGTGAGTTTCTTCATCCAGGACTACTTCGTCAAAGCACTCTTGGGCCGGGACCAGATCGATCCGGTCGACGATGTGGTGCGTGTCTGCCGTGACCTGGGGCTCGACATCATGCTCAGGCCCGAATGGATGGACACCACCTACTTCACCAAGGTCCCGGGGCCCTCATGGGATGTGGAGGTTCACACCGAGCGGGGCCAAGAACGGGATACGGAGCGCTGGACGATCCACACGCCGAAGGGGGACTTGCATCAAACGCTGATCACTGCCTACGGTCGGCAGGAGTACGGATTCTTTGGCTGGACCGAGCACTTCATCAAGAGCGAGCACGATCTTGACCTGTTTGAGGAGTATGAGCCGCCATTGAGCTTCGAACTTCGCGAGCGAATGGCTCATGCGATTGAAGCCGTTGACGGCGACGGCATCGTCGCCCCGTGGCTGCCGGATTGTCCCTTCAACCAGGGTTTCTTCCTGCGCGGGCTCGAGGAAATGCTGATTGACGCCAAGATCAACTTCCCATTCTATGACCGTCTGATGCGTTTCCGTCTCCGACAGAGCCTAACGCTGCTCCCCGAGGTCATCGCCAGCCGCGCAGATCTTGGATGTGTCGGCGGGAACGTGGGAAATGCCCGCCTGGTGAGCAAGTCTTTCTACGACCGACTCATCCTGCCGTATGACCAGGCGTACATCCGGGCCGTGGAATCGGCAGGATTGCCAGTCCTGTTCCACAACTGCGGCTATGCGATGCCCTTTCTGGAGTCCTACGTCGAAACGGGTTGCCGGGCGTTTGAATCGCTCACCCCTCCCCCCAACGCCGATGGCGACCTGGCGGAAGCCAAACGCAGGGTCGGCAAGGACTTAGTGCTAGTGGGGAATCTCGATCAGATCAATCTGCTGCGCGTCGGTTCTCGTGATGAGATAGAGCGCGCCACGCGGGCGACCGTGGAGGCGGGAAAGCCCGGGGGAGGGTTTGTCTTGTCCACCGCCGACCATCTCTACGATGAGACACCGATCGACAACCTTCGTTGGGCGATCGAGGCGGCCATCGAGGTCGGAGCATATTGACTCTGTGTCCGCCCGGGCGCGGCGGGGGACAGAGTCCGTCAGGGCTAGAGCGGATTGATTCTGTCGGTGGCCGTGATAGGACTGATAGCGCATGACACAATACGGTTCTGAGAAGGATCTGGAGGTCGGGTGACAGGCGCCCCTTGGCAACGGCGTCGGCCGAGGCCTGCCGCAGGTTGTCAGGCGGGCAAGGGCGGTGTCCCTGTGGGACATTCGGGTAAGGGCTACATCGACTGCACTTCCCAGGCCTGGAGCGTCAATGTGGGTCAATGTCATCCCACGGTGATCGCCGCCGTCACCGAGCAGGTGCAGGCTTTCACCCACATTGAGGCTCTAGCCTCGATACTATGCCTAAGCTCCTGCTGGCGAAGAAGCTGAGCGAACTGGGCCCTGGGCGCGGCCTTCGGGCTAGACGCGCCGAGGTCACTATCGATGAGAAAGGCAATGTGCAATGCATGAGACTCCATCTAAAGTGAGGCTTCTGACTTCCAAGGACCTCCAGAGTCTCCACGGTGCCTCACTGGCTATCCTATCCAATCCAGGAATGAGGATTGACGCTCCTCGCTTACGTCACGCCCTCGAACACGCTGGAGCCAGGGTCGATGAAGCCCACCATGTGGTGCAGTTCCCTGCCGACCTCGTCGAAGCCACGATCGAGGGCCTCCAAGCTGGTATTCGAGCGGGGTTAACGCAATTGGTGTTGAACGGCGTGGTTGCCTCGCTGACAAGACCGGCCATGGCGGTCAAGTTCGGAGGAGCGTGCATCGAGGTGTACGACCTGGAGAGGCAGTCGACAAGGCAACCTCGCAGGCAAGATCTGGTCAATCTGGTGCGGCTGGGTGAGGCCATTCCTGAAGTCGGGGCGGTTGGGAATCCGGTCACTTACCTGATGGAAGATGACGGGAGCCCAGTCGATCCACGGTTACAGCGGGTCAAGACCGCGGCGCTGATCGCACGCTACACCCGCAAGGCCGGCCCCACAGAGGTCTGGAATGGAAAGGAATTGAAGTACCTGATGGAGCTCGGCGAGATCGTGCGCGGGAGCCGTCAAGCCTACTTGGCCAATCCATGCTTTGTGACCGCAAAGGAGACGATATCGCCTCTGATACTGGATGAGGCTGCCGGCGAGGTCCTGCTGCTCCTTGCAGAAAACGGGCTTCCATGCACACTGATTCCCATGCCTGTTTCTGGGGGATCGAGCCCTCTCACGATGGCATCCAACATCGCCCTTGGGAATGCTGAGATCCTTGGCGTCTTCTGCGCGCTGCGCGCGGCCTGTCC
>JAPLGR010000042.1 GCA_026390045.1 Chloroflexota bacterium
GTCACTGCCAGCAGAAGAAAGGTGCCCGTTATGAGAATCTGGTTCCAGCTGCCGCGGCCGAGTTCCGAGCCGATCGTGAACCGCACGTGTTCCACGTGCGGGCATGTGCGAGTGCACATCCACCAGCATCAGCGAGAGCGGGAGATTGTCGACTGGAGATTAGACACGATTGCACAGGTGCGGGTCAAGTGCCCGCGGTGCTGAGTCATCCCCAGTTCTCCTTGGCGATTTGGGACAAGAGTGCGGAGAGCAGACGGAGTAGTTGTCGTAGCGGGCAGCGAATCTCCCCATACAGGAGCCGTCCGACAAAAAAGGCACTGGCCTGTCGCTTCTTTGGGGAACTGGCCGCAGACCAATGTGCGGGAGAGAGAGTCTCCATGCAGTGGAATCCGAGCAGTAATAGCAGAAGATACGCGAAGGCGAGCACGAGCAACAACCGTTCGAGGCGCTGGGCGTTGCTGACCTGCGACTGCCGCAAGCCCCAGCCATACCGTAGGTTCTTCTCGTCGCGGAAGAGTTCCTCGATGCTCATCCGCTGGGCGTAGGCGGCCACGACCGTTCGCCAGCCCCGGTCAAGGTCGGTCGCCAGAAACCACGGTTCCGCATACCGCTTCCGCCAATACACGACCACGCGCTGCCGCACGGACCGGTGCTTGCGATACGCTCCGAACCCCAGGTCGCAGTGCCGCCCCGGACGCAGGCGAATCGAGTCGAGAGGGCCGTGAAAGGTATCCGTCGAGAAGTACGTCTTGCCGTTCGTGCGGATCACGTACGAAAGACCGAGACTCTGCAGCGTCCGAGCCAGTTCGGCCCGATGAAATCCCCGGTCGGCGATAAGCACCAGCTCAGTCCGCTCCGGCAGCAGAGCCCGCAGCAAGGTGAAGAACCCCTCCTCGAACGCATTCTGGCTTTTGAGCACGTCCCACTTCAGGTAGGCGGCGAACAACACCGGGACGCTGCGGCCGCGCAGGGGCACCGCCGCCCGCAGCACCTTGTACTGCCGCACGTCCACCCAATCTACCGCCACCACCAGCCGCCACTTCGCCGCTTTGGCCGCGAGGCGGATCATCGCCCGCATCGCCTCCGGAGCCTCCACTCGCTCGTTCCGCAGAAACCGCCACACTCGCTTGATCCGGTGTTTGGCGAGGGCCGATGACCGCATCGACCGGCCCAGGTCCGCCAGCGACACCCGCCGGCACCGCATCGCCCCCACCACCACGTCCGCCAACGTCTTGGCCTGTGACCGCCGAAGACCCGTGCAAATCCCAACCATCCACGCTACAATGTTCCCGTACATGGACTTCCCTCCCGACGCATCCCTTTTCTGAACCAACACAAAGGATCAATCGGCAGGGAGTCCATACCTCCTTGAGTTTTAGTCCGTCAAAAGTGGGGATGACTCAGAGACTCAGAGACTCAGAGACCCGCGTGCTTGACTTCCTCAAAGCGCCGCGTACAATCTCCAGATGACCCGTTATCTTCGCCGAAGTGGCGGAACTGGCAGACGCGCTAGGTTCAGGACCTAGTGGCCGCAAGGCCTTGGGGGTTCGACTCCCCCCTTCGGCACCAGACATAACCCCCTGACACAGCGCCGCTTACGCGCTCTCCGCTCGAAACCCGGCCGCCTATGAATCCCGCCAACGCGAATGCCAGGCACAACGCCGGCGCATGAACCGAACAGACGGCGCTGCTCTCGGATGAGTGCCGCTACGAGATCAACATCAACGCCGCGGGCAAGGTGACCATCTTCAACGCGGATGGCAAAGAGGCCGAGGGATATCCGCATCCGCACGTGGACAGCAGCGGTCGGCCGTGCCTCGGCAACATCTCGGCGGACGTGGCGCGGGCGGTGGGCAGGATGCGGCTCGCCGAGGCGCTCACACTGCTCTACGACTTCCTGTCGTCATACAACTCAGACGGGCCGTACATCCGCATCGGCAAGTTCGATCCCGAGTACAACGACCCGGACGACAATCCGTGCGACGACTGCGACGACTACCACTCGCCGTACTGCATCTGCGAGTGCAGCCACAACGACGGGAACTACTGCTGCTCGGACTGCGCCGAGTACCGCACGGACTACTGCTACCAGGAATGCTCGTACAACCTGCCGGGCTTCCAATACATCTCGCCGTGCGATTCGTGCGAGGAAAGCGAGCAGTACTGCTTCCTTGAATGCCAGTACAACCAGAAATGGGAGCAGA
>JAPLGR010000328.1 GCA_026390045.1 Chloroflexota bacterium
GCTGCGATCCGCGCTGCTCCCGCTCTTCCTCGTCTGGGGCATCTCCGTCGGGATCCTGCTGGTGCAGCGAGATCTTGGGACCGGAACGTTGTTGCTTGGACTGTTGGCCGTGATGCTGTACCTGGCGGTGGATCGCTGGCAGGTCCTCCTGGCCGCACTAGTCCTGGCGGTCGTTGGGGCGGCCGGAGCGTATCTGTTGTTCGATGTCGTCCGCTTGCGGATCCTTGCATGGCTCAACCCGTGGGCGGATCCCATGGGCGGCTCGTATCAGGTGATCCAGGGGCTGATCGCGTATGCCTCCGGTGGACTCTTCGGCCGCGGGCCGGGGATCGGCGCGCCCGGGCTCGTGCCGATCGCGGTCAGCGACTACATCTTCGCCGCAGTGGGGGAAGAGTGGGGCCTCACGGGGGGCGTGGCATTGATCGCGCTGTATGCGCTGCTCGTGCAGCGCGGCCTGCGCGCCGCGCGACGCAGTGCAGATCCTTTCCGCGCGCTCCTGGCTGGCGGGATTGCCGCCGCATTCGGCCTGCAGGCGCTGATGATCTTGGGGGGCGTGCTGCGCTTGCTGCCCCTCACAGGTATCACGCTACCGTTCCTGTCCTACGGCGGTTCGTCGTTGATCACAAGTATGGTCGGGCTGGCCCTGCTCATAACGCTGTCTGCGGGCGGACCGGTCAACCGCTTTGACCGACCCACGCGCGTCGTGCAGGCCGCGCTGACTCTCGGGTGGGTCGCGTTGGCCCTGGCTCTGGGGTGGTGGACGGTCGTGCGGGGGCCGGCGCTGACGACGCGCACCGACAATCCGCGCCGCGCGTTGGCCGAGCGCGTGAATCCCCGCGGGGCGATCGTTGACCGGAATGGCGTCGCCCTGGCTGAGACGGTCGGCGCGCAGGGTGACTACGCCCGCTCCTATCCCCTGGGGACCGCGGCGGCCGCCGTCGTCGGCTACGACTCGGCCAGATTCGCGCAGGCCGGCATTGAGCGGAGCCGTGATGAGACTCTGCGCGGCGAGACAGGACACGATGCGATCACCACATGGTGGCAGCATCTGACTCAGGGCACGCCGCCGCCGGGTCTCGGCATCCGGCTCACCCTCGACGCCGCACTGCAGGCATCGGTTGCCCAGGCCCTCGCGCCCTACCGCGGGGCGGCGGTCGTCCTTGAAGTCTCTTCCGGCAACCTTCTTGCGCTGGCGTCTTCGCCGTCCTTCGACCCGAACACGCTCGATCAGGACTGGGAGGATCTAACGGCCCGCGCGGATGCGCCCTTGCTGAATCGAACCACACAGGCCTCCTACCAACCCGGTATGATCTTCGCCCCGTTCCTGCTTGCACAGGGCGTGGAGAGCGGCCTGCTCTCGCTGGACGATTCCGCCGAGTCGCTTGACGCGACCGTAGAGGTGGGCAGTGATCTGGTCGGGTGCGCTCTGGAGCCGGTGATGGTGGAGGGCGAGTCGGGACCTGTCCTTGCAGACGCTCTGCGGTACGGATGCCCTGAGCCTCTCACTAGCATTGCAGCGCGAGATGGCGGCGAAGTTGTTCAGGCGGCGGCGATCCGATTCGCCTTGGGCGAAGTGCCCCTCCCTGAGCTCGACCTGACGGGGGTGACGGGAAGCACCGCCGTGCTTTCTCAGGGGAACGCGGCGATGGACGCGATCGGACAGGGCGAGTGGGGCCTCAGCCCGCTTCAAGTTGCGAGGGCGTTCGCGGCCCTGCGGTCGGGTGGAACGCTGCCCGAGGTGAGGTTGGTGGATGCCTCGCAGGCCCCGCAGGGTGAGTGGACCAAGATCGCAGCTTTGTCTGGTGAGGGAGGCGTGATCACGCCGTCGACAGCGGCGCTCATCCTCGAGACTCTCAAGCGCGAGCCAGACGGATACTATGGAGTCGGTGCCTCCGCCGTGACGGGCACGGGAGGTCGGCGTCTGAACTGGTTTGCCGGTGCGACACCGGAGGGGCAACCCGGCGTCGTCGTGGTGGTCGCCCTTGAGAACGGCACTCAGGGGGATGCATGGAGGATCGGGCGAGCGGCGCTCCTGGCGCTTGGACCCTGACCCTGCCTGACGGGTTCGTCTGGGGTTTGGAGTAGGACTCCCAGATGTTCCGACCTACCCCACACTCCTCAGCTGTGGCTTGCCTGACTGATGCAAGATCCCGTGGGTCGGATCTCGTGGATTCTGCTTTCTGTTGGCCAAGCGTGCTATTGCCTAGGCCTGTCTCTGATGGCTTATCGCATCAATTCACCGGCGATGACCAGGCGCTGGATTTGATTCGTACCTTCATAGATCTGGTGCAGTTTGGCATCGCGCATGTACTTCTCGAGCGGATAGTCCTTCATGTATCCATAGCCACCCAGCACCTGCACCGCATCCACCGTGACCTGCATGGCGGTATCGCCTGCAAAGCACTTGGCGATGGCCGATTCTTTGGAGTTACGCACCCCTTTGTCGTGGAGCCAGGCGGCACGCCAGACCAGCAACCGCGCAGCTTCGACCTTGATCGCCATATCGGCCAGCATGAATTGGATGGCCTGTTGTTGGGCGATCGGTTTGCCGAATTGCTTGCGCTCTTTGGCATACGCCACTGCCGCCTCGAGGGCGGAGCGCGCGATGCCGACGGCTGCCGCGCCCACCGCGGCCCGCGATGCATCCAAGGTCGTCATGGCGATCTTGAAACCACCCAGCCCCTCCCCGAGGCGGTAACGCGCCGGGACATGTACGTCCCGGAAAACGACCTCGCGCGTATCGGCGGCGCGCTGTCCCATCTTGTCTTCCTTCTTGCCATGCGACACTCCGGGCGTCTTGGCCGGCACCATGAAGCAGGAGATTCCCTTGTGTCGCAGCTCGGGCTGTTCGCTGGCAAAGAGCGAGTAAAGACTCGCCACACCGCCATTGGTGATGAATTGCTTGGTCCCATTGATGACGTACTCATCCCCCACGCGTTTGGCGGTTGACCGCATGGAAGCCACGTCCGAGCCAGCTTCTGATTCCGTCAGGCAGAAAGCTGCCAGGTTGGGTCCCGCACAGTGCTTCGCCAAGAGTTCCTCTTTCAACTCCGGGCTGCCCGCGATGAGCAGTGGGGTCAAGCCCAGGCAATTCGCTATGAGATAGGAAGCCACCCCGCCACAGGCGGCGGCGAGTTCCTCGGCGACGACACATTCCTCTAGGCTGCTCAACCCGCCGCCACCATACTCCTCTGGCACCGTGCCATGGAGCAGCCCGATCCCGTAGTACTTGTCTACAATCTCTTGCGAGAAGCGCTGCTCTCGGTCGAGTTCGGCGGCAACCGGCGAGATCTCGCCTTGGGCGAACTTGTGCACGAGGTTCCGCAACTGCTGCTGCTCCTCAGTCAACGTGAAGTCAACCATCTTCCTGCCTCCAGTGACTTTCATTGGCTTACGATCCGGCCCGCCATTGCGAGAAGGAGATTGCCACGCGGCTTTGGTCCTCACCATGACAGGAGGAGAACACCCTGGCCGAGAAGTCGCTTTCCCATTATCCGTCCTGAATCCCTGGCGGGCCACAGCGATCTTGCCCCAGATGTTCCTGTCCTATCCCGGCAATTCGATCACCTCGTGCTTGAGTCGCTCGGGGGCGTCTATCCGCGACAGACGCGGGTCACAATCCGCTTTGTCAGAAGGCCTCGAAATGCGGGGGTCCACCCTGCGCTTGGACAGCTTCCCCTACTTGGCACACCTACCCTGATTGTGCACAGATCTCCTGCCCTGTAACCTATCCCCGACGAGCCTTGACCGGACCCCTTCGAGCCGCTACAATGCTCGTTTGTGGGTGAGCTTGGCCGAACCCGCCGGCCGGTCTCCCGCAAGGGGAGCACCGATCGGCGGTTGCATGTCTGGCTCTCCCCGGGTGTCGGATGTTCGAGGCCCTTACCGAGCGCCTTCAGCAGGTCTTCCGCGGTCTCGGCCGGCACGGCAAGTTGCGGCCCGAGGATGTGGACGCGGCGCTTGAGGAAATCCGGCTGGCGCTGCTCGAAGCCGATGTACATTACCAGGTTGTCACAGATCTCCTCGAACACGTGCGCTCCCGAGCGCTGTCGGAAGAGGTCTCCAGGGCTCTGAACCCCGGCCAGCAGGTCATTCGGATCCTGCGGGCGGGACTGGTCGATGCGCTTGGCGGGCCTGGACGGCTGTCGCTCACGGGTCCAACGCCGCGCGCGGTCTTGCTCGTGGGCCTGCAAGGCTCGGGCAAGACGACAACGGCGGCGAAGCTCGCGAGGTGGCTTCGGAGCCGGG
>JAPLGR010000427.1 GCA_026390045.1 Chloroflexota bacterium
GATTTCGCCGATTCCGCAGATTCTTTGGCAACGGCAGGATGCTGGATAACGCCAGGGGACGGTGCCGCTGCAGGCGCCGGTGCGACGGCGGGCGCGGGTTGTCCAGGCGTTGGAGGGGGTGCGGCTGGCGGCGGTGCCACAGCAGATGGCACAGCGGGCGGCTGCGCCGTTCCTGAACTCTGACCTCTCACCCCTTCGGCCTTGCTCAGGGCAGGCTGCTGGGGCGCAATCGCCTGGGCGACGGCCGGCGCGGCAGAAACGGGCGTTGCGACCATGCTGGGAAGGCCGGCGTATTGGGGGAGGCCGAGGATGACGTTGAGGTTCTGGACGAGATCGGAGGCGGATTGGAAACGCTCCTCCGGCCGCTTGGCCATCAGCCACAGGATGGAGGCGCGGATGTTCTCATTCAAGTCGGGCACCAGTGCCCTGGGATCGGGCACCGGGGCATTCACGTGTTGGTTGATGATGACGAGCGGGTTGTCGGCGACGTACGGCAGCTTGCCCGTCACCAGTTGGTAGTACATGACGCCCAGCGAGTATAGGTCCGACCGCGCATCCACCGGCAGGGCCGAGCCCTGCTCCGGCGACATGTACGCCGGGGTCCCCATGATGACGCCGGAGGAGGTGAGCATCGTCGTCGCCTCGCCCGACTTGGCCAGGCCGAAGTCGGCTACAAGGACGTGGCCGTCCTTCATGAGCATGACGTTCGACGGCTTGATGTCCCTGTGGATGATCCGATGGGCGTGCGCAGCGGCGAGGGCCAGGGCCACCTCCCGCACGAGGCGGGTCGCTTCCATCGGTTCGAGCCGCCCCTGCCTTTTGAGCAGTTCCTCCAACGTCCCACCGTCCACATATTGCATGGCGATGAAGAGGCGCTCATTCTCCGCGCCGATGAAGTAGACGGGGAGGACGTTGGTGTGCTCGATTCGGGCGGCAGCCTGGGCCTCGCGGATGAACCGCTCGGCAAACTCCTGCCCCTTCTCCATCACGGCGTCGGGGAGAAGCTTGATGGCGACGGTCTTGTTCAGGCGCAGGTCGCGCCCCTTGTACACCACGGCCATCCCGCCTGCGCCGAGCTTCTGCTCGACCAGATAATGGCCGAGGCGCTGGCCGATCATGGGGTCGGAAATTGTGGATTTCGGATTTCGGATTGGGGATTGAACGGCCGGCTGTGGCGGCTGTGCCACATTTTCAGGGCGAGCGCCGCTCGCCCCTACAGGCGCCGCGGGCACGGTGATCGGCTGCTGGCAGACGTCGCACGTGACCGTCTTGCCCGCCAGCTCCGTCTTGAGGTTAAACGCCTTCCCGCATTTGGGATTCGGACACTTCGCGTGAATGGCCATGATGCATCCCCTCTCGGACAGGTTCCGGCGCGCCCTTGCGCCGTACAAAGAAACTGGTGGCCTTACGCCTGTTTCTTGTCACAACGGGCCGGCGCCAGAGCGGCAGTCATCCGAATACGACCCGCAGGGCGCTGGCGGCGGCGCAGCCGCTCGCAGCGCGCGTGTAGAGCAACCAGCAACGATGAAATGCAGCGGAAAGGATACATGATCCCCAGCAGGAGTTCAAGGGAGAACGATCAAGATGTTGATGATTTTCTTCCAACACAATGCTATTATATGCCTTTGAATCCTTTGATCCGCAGCTTCAACTGAAAGGAGGCGCTGGTGATTCAATTCTTGGTTCATCACGAGAAGGACACGGTCGGCGTGGCGACCGTA
>JAPLGR010000429.1 GCA_026390045.1 Chloroflexota bacterium
GCCGCATCAAGCTGAGCTACGGCCCACAGTTTGGTCTGAAGTACCGAAGTGCACTGGGAGAAGGCACCGTCTGCACCGTTACGATCCCGCACCGCTGAGGAGTTGTATGTACCAGGTGATAATTGTCGAGGACGAACCGTATATCCGACAATCACTGGAACGACGGATCGACTGGGCGAGCCTCGGGTGCCGGGTAGCGGCGGCGGTGGGAAGCGCCGATGAGGCCCTGCAGGAGCTCCAGGCCCGTGATGTGGACATCCTGCTCACGGACATCCGGATGGATGGAATGGATGGGCTTCAGCTTGCCGAGGAGGTCCGCGTTCGCTTCCCGATAGTGCGCATTATCTTCCTCACGGGCCATTCGGAGTTCGCCTATGCTCAATGTGCCGTGAAGCTCCACGCCGAAGACTTCATTCTCAAGCCGACGGATCCCGCTGAGCTTCGCCGGGCCGTGCTGCGAGCCGTCGACGCCATCGGGGTAGAGCGTTCCCGCGAGCATACTCTATCCGGTTTGCGCAAGACAGTGACCCGGAACCTTCCCGCCCTTCGGGAGAAACTGATTATGGACCTGGCCCACGGTCATTCGCCGTTGGACGAGGAAATGAGCGAACGGCTTGCCTTCCTGGAGCTTCCCCTTCGCGAATACATCCTTGTTCTCATGGAGGTCGCAGAGCAGGAGGGTGCCGGGACACCTCGGGACGAGCTGGGCAGGCAGATGGTCTTCACCGCTCTGAAGGAGAGGTCGCTCATCCCAGGGGACGGCCACGTGCCGTTGCTGATCGTCGAGATCGAGCAAAGCCGTTTTCTTCTTGTAGCGAACGAGACAACGGACGGAGCCCTGGAGGTGATCCAGGAACACGTCGACCGCCTGTTCGGCGCAACGGTTTCTATGGGTGTAAGCACCCACATCCCGGACTGGCGGGGTTTCCATCGAGGCTACGAGCAGGCGGAGGAGGCCTTGCGCCACCGCTTCTACCTCGGCGGAGGGGCAATTGTAAGGTATCAGGATCTCGGTGCACCCGGGGCTGCCGCTTCCTCGGATCTCGAGTCTTCTATCGACATCGGCAGGCTGGTGGAATACGTCCGGGCGGGAGACCTGGAGATGACCCGCCACGAGCTCGAAACCCTCGAGCGTTCGTTGGGCGCCGGTACCGATCGTGGTATCGTCCGTGCGCGGAGCATAGCCCTTGAGATCCAGGTGCTGACCCAACGAGCCCTCGCGGAGCAGGGCCTCGACGGAGGCTCGGGTATCGACGAGTGTCTCGAGTGTGTATCCGCCTGCCAGACGCTGGCCGAGCTTCTCGAACAGCTTGCAGTCAGCGTCACGGCAGCCGCCGGTGCCATCCACGACCGCATTTGTATAGCCGGTAGAACGATCGTCGACCGGGTTACGGGCTATCTCGCAGAGCACTACCACCGGCCAATCAGGCTGGAGGATCTGGCCAGGGAGGTCTCCAAGCATCCCAAGTACCTCTGCCGGCTCATCAAACGTGAGACCGGAGCCACCTTCTCCGAGCTGCTGCTCGCGGTTCGCATGG
>JAPLGR010000724.1 GCA_026390045.1 Chloroflexota bacterium
GCAGGCCAGGGGGTGCAGCTGGAGATCGAGGCGGGCTTCTTGGAACGGCTGAGTGCGATCCGGCTGTGGGACGGGCGGCCGATAGCGGAGGGGCTGAAGGCCCGCCTGCAAAAGGAATACGAACGGCTGCAGTTCATCCAGGGACAGATTCATGAGTTGGAAGGCAAGCGGGTGGAGGCCATTCGCCGCTCAGAGAGCCCCGAGGTTGAGAAGGTGCGGCAGCTGCTCCGGCTGAAGGGGATCGGGCTGAACAGCGCCTGGGTCGATACGATGGAGTTCTTTGCGTGGCGGGACTTCCACAACGGCAAAGAAGTGGGAGGGTTGGCGGGACTGACGCCGACGCCGTACCAGAGCGGGGACAGCTCGCGAGAGCGAGGGATGAGCAAAGCGGGGAACCGGCATGTGAGGGCGCTGGCGATCGAGATCGCCTGGGGGTGGCTGCGCTACCAGCCGGAGAGTGAGTTGAGTCAGTGGTACCAGAGGCGGTTTGGGGATGGGAGCAGCCGGTTGAGGCGGATCGGGATTGTGGCGCTGGCCAGGAAGCTGCTCGTGGCGCTTTGGCGGTATCTGGAGACGGGGCTGATTCCGGAAGGGGCGGTGCTGAAGACCCGGTTGATCTGATCCGAGGAGAGAGCTGAAGCTGCGACCGGCGAAGATGGCAACAGAGCTGGTGTGAGTGTGCCCGTGGAAGCCGCCGGGTTTCCCTCAGGGAGCTGACCGTTAGATGGGGCCGCTCACACAAGCGCTTCCGAGATCGCCTTAGGCGAACAAAGCATTGGGTGACTGGCCGAAAGGGGCCGGCACGGATAGAAGGTAGATCGAGGCGAACCATCGCCCGACGCCTGAAGGAAGCCGCCAGCCGAGCACGAAAGCACGGTCGCAGGTTCGATGGTTAGCACAACGGAACAGGGGCAGCACTGCAGCGGCTTGGACGAGGGAGCCGACAGGTGGGCTATTCCCTCCTGCCAACCCTCTTGACAACGGCCTCTTCATAGAAGGCGGCGGCACTCGGGGGTTCTCGGACGAAAGCGAAGGGAGCAGAGAATGAACAGCGGCGTCGTCAGGCGAACGAACGTGTGGTTGTGGCTTACATTGCCCATCGCGATCCTGCTGGTGCTTGCGGCAGGGGGTGGGGTGTTCATCAGCGGTCTCTACCGTGACAACCCCTATTTTGTGGCGCAAGCGGTTGGTCAGGACCGCATGTCGCTTGCCGTGGTTCTTCCCACCATAGTTGCCTCCGCATTTCTAGCGAGTCGGGGTTCTCACCGGGCTCGGCTCGTCTGGCTGGGGGGATTGATCTACTTGGTGTACACGTATGTGATTGCCGCATTTGACAACCGCTACAACGCGCTCTTTCTCGCATATGTAGCCCTGTTGGCATG
This sequence comes from Chloroflexota bacterium, assembly GCA_026390045.1. Classification (GTDB taxonomy): domain Bacteria; phylum Chloroflexota; class Anaerolineae; order Anaerolineales; family E44-bin32; genus DYJB01. Next base: position 1,383 of record JAPLGR010000724.1, read on the forward strand.
TTCGCTCTACGCGTTGATCGGCGGCGTCGTGACTTCGAATGTGTCCGCCATCATGGCATCCTTCAGGAAGGAAGCCTCCGTCAAGTCAGTCAGTATCTATTTGGGAGTGCTTGCGATCCTATTCTATCTTCTGTGGTTGAGCGAGATTGTGCCGGCCCTTGTGGCGGGAGCGATTCCC
>JAPLGR010000648.1 GCA_026390045.1 Chloroflexota bacterium
GGGCACCGCCGGCCTGGTAACGCTGGATGACCTTCTGGAGGAGATTGTCGGCGAAATGCGCGATCCGTTCGACGACGAGGCCGAGATCCAGTCGCTGCAGGACGGCACGGTGCTGATCGATGGGCTGACCCCGATCGAGGATCTGAACGCGCGGTTCGAGCTCACGCTTCACAACCCGCACTACGATACGATCGCCGGCTACATCCTGGGCCACCTCGGCCGCATGGCGCGCGTGGGTGACACGATCACAGCTGAAGGCGTCCGTCTCCGGGTGGAGGAAATGGATGGCCTGCGCATTGCCCGCGTCTCAATGCGCCCGCAGCCCCCTCCGGCCGACTCATGACCCTCTTCGCCGAGGTCGTCGTCAACGCACCTCCCGTCCGGGGCGCGTTCCATTATCACATTCCGCCCGCCCTTGAGGGACGCATTGCCCCCGGCCATCTGGTTGTCGTCCCGTTTGGGCCGCGCCGCGTGCAGGGCGTGGTCACCCGCCTGCCGCCTGAGCCCGAGGTTTCGGAGACTCGCCCAGTCGAGGGCCTGGTCGATCCTGCGCCGGTTCTCCGGCCCGAGCAACTGGCGCTCGCCGAATGGATGGCAGACCGCACACTGGCGCCGCTCATCGACTGCCTGGCCTTGATGCTGCCTCCCGGCTTGGCCCAGCAAGCTGACCAGCGGCTTACACTGGCTGACGAGCAAGTCCTGCCCAAGACCGCGTCCGAGAAGCGCATCCTGGCCTTGCTGAAAGAGCGCGGTCCGTTGCGCGGCCGCCAGCTGGAGTATCACCTGCCACGCATCGACTGGCGCGGCGCCGCTGACGCCCTTGTCCGGCGCGGCGCACTCGCCCGCGAGTCGATCCTATCTGCACCCGCCGTCCGGCCACGCCGCATCCGGACCGTCACGCTGACTTCGCCATCCGCTCCGGACGCGGCAGGCGAGGAACTGGGGGGCAACGCCGACTCACGCCGCCGCCGCAAAGCGGTGCTCGACCTGCTGGCGCGCGAACCGGGACCTCTGCACGTCAACTGGATCTACGCCGAGACCGGCGCTACTGCCGATGACCTGCGGTTCCTGGAGCAGCACGACCTGGTCAGCCTGGGGGAAACCGAGGTGTGGCGCGATCCCCTGGCCGACCTGGATTTCATCCCAACCGATGCGCCCGAGCTCACCGCCGATCAGGCTGCGGCCTGGGAGAGGATCCGCCCCGCCTTCGATGCCGGTACGGAGCCCCCGCTACCCTTCCTGCTGCACGGCGTGACCGCCTCCGGCAAGACCGAGATCTACCTGCGCGCCATCGATGAGGCCCTGAAGCGCGGGCGCACGGCCATTGTCCTGGTCCCCGAAATCGCGATGACGCCGTTGACCATTGCCCGCCTGATGTCGCGGTTCCCGGGCCGCGTCGGCCTGATGCACTCCCGGCTCTCCGACGGAGAACGCTATGACACTTGGCGCCGCTGCCGCAATGGCCAGCTCCCGATCGTGCTTGGGCCGCGCAGCGCGCTGTTTGCCCCGCTTCCCAACCTCGGCCTAGTCATCCTCGACGAAGAGCATGATGAGTCGTACAAGGAACAGGGCCTGACCCCTCGCTACCACGCCCGCGATGCGGCCATCGCCTACGCCAGGCTCCTCCGGGGAGTGTGCATCCTCGGCAGCGCCACACCAGACCTGGAGACCACTTTTCAGGCGGAGCGCGGCCGCATCGTCCGCTTGCGGTTGCCCCAAAGGATCCTGGGTCACCGGGCGCGGCTGCAGCAGCAATCCCGCCGCCTCAGCGTCGGCAGCCACTACCAGCAGTATCAGAGCGACGCGGACTCAGCGGACATGCCCCCGGTGCGCATTGTCGACATGCGCCAGGAGCTCAAGGCCGGCAATCCATCGCTGTTCAGCCGGCCTCTGCAGCAGGCCCTGCAGGAGACGCTCGATGCCGGCCAACAGGTCATCCTGTTCCTCAACCGCCGGGGGGAGGCAACATTCGTCTTCTGCCGCGACTGCGGCTGGGTTGCCCGATGTGCACGGTGCGACATTCCGCTCACCCATCACCCCGGCCAGGGAGCGCTCTTGTGTCACCGGTGCGGCTATCACCGCTCACCGCCAACCCGGTGTCCGGAATGCGGGGGGCTCCGCGTCCGCTACTTCGGGGCCGGGACACAGCGCGTCCAGCAGGAGTTGGCATCCCTGATCCCGTCGGCCCGAGCTTTGCGCTGGGACTATGACGCGACGCGGGCCAAGGGCGCACATGAGGTGCTGCTGGCGCACTTCGCCTCCCACCGCGCCGACGTGCTGATCGGCACACAGATGATTGCCAAAGGGCTGGACTTGCCGCTGGTCACGCTGGTCGGCGTGGTATCAGCCGACACAGGGCTCCACCTGCCGGACTTTCGTGCCGCCGAACGGACCTTTCAAGTGCTGACCCAGGTGGCCGGCCGAGCGGGCCGCGGGCTGCTGGGTGGCCGGGTGATCCTCCAGACCTACCATCCGGATCACGAAGCGATCGTGGCTGCTTCCCATCACGATTATGAGGGCTTCTACCGGCAGGAACTCGAGCATCGGCGTCTGCTCGGCTATCCTCCGTTCCGGCGTCTGACCCGCCTTGTGTACCGCCATGCGGATCCCAATCGCGCGAGGCGCGAGGCCGAGCGCGTGGGCCGCCTTGTCCGCAGGGGCCTCGAGCAATCCGGAGATCCTTCCGACCTGATTGGCCCCGCCCCGTGCTTCTTCGACCGTGTCCGCGGCGACTCCCGCTGGCAAGTTGTGCTGCGCGCCTCCGACCCGCGACCGCTGATCCCGCCCCTTCCGGAAGGATGGATCGTCGACGTTGATCCTGTGACGCTGCTCTGACCGCGCCCACGGCTCGTCTCCCTTTCCCCGGGGGCCGCGGGTCGCCTGCCCAATGGGGGAAGAGGCTTGGGGTGAGCGCGCGCTATTCCCGCACTCTCCCTACGGGAGAGGATTGCGATGAGGGGGCACAGGTCCTCTAGGGCCACTTCCTCCTCGCCCACGAGTCTCCCCAGGATCCACGGTTGGATTCGGACGAAGACGCGCCACGCGGCCCTTGGGGCCGCGTGGGAGGAGCATCGATTCGTCTTCGGCTCAATGATAGA
>JAPLGR010000244.1 GCA_026390045.1 Chloroflexota bacterium
GATGGGATTGAGTTCAACGTTCGCTCGGCCAAGGGCGCACTCCGCGCGGCGCGCGGACCCTTCCTGCACCGGGCCATGGGCAGCAACGCCTGGGCGGTTGCCGGCGCGCGCACCACGACCGGCATGCCCTTCCTGTGCAACGACATGCACCTCGCCCTCGGCCTGCCGGGGCTGTGGTTTGAGATTCAACTTTCGGCCGGCGATCTGCAGGTCGGCGGGGTTTCGCTGCCCGGCCTCCCCATGGTGCTTGTGGGCCACAACGGTCGCATCGCGTGGGGAATGACGCTCGCCTTCACCGACTGCGAGGACCTGTTCGTCGAGCAGATCGAGGACGGCGCGAAGCCGCTCAGCCGGTTCGGCAAGCGCTGGAAGCCAGTGCAGGTGATCGAGGAACGGATCCCCGTGAAGGGCGCCAAGGAGCCGCACGTCGAACGCATCCTGGTCACCCATCATGGACCGATCATCTCGGACGTCGTCGGCGCCCCGGACAGGCGCCTGGCCGTGTGCTCGATGGCGCTGCGCCCGAGCCCGGCACTTTCTGGCTGGCACAAGCTGAACCTGGCCCGCGGCTGGGACGACTTCGTCGGCGCGATGCAGTTGATCGAGGCGCCGCAGCTCAATGTCCCCTACGCGGACGTCGACGGCAACATCGGCTACTGGGTCACCGGCAAGGTCCCGATCCGGGCGAAGGGCGACGGGCGCATCCCGGCGCCGGGCTACAGCGCGGACCACGAGTGGATCGGCGAGGTGCCGTTCAAGAAGATGCCGCATGCGTTCAATCCACGCCGAGGCCTAATCGTGACCACGAATCAGAAGATCGTCAGCGACAGATATCCATACGATCTCGGCAAGGTCTACATGAACGGCTATCGGGCGCGGCGCATCGAGCAGGTTCTCAACGCGCGCTCGAAGGTAGGGCCGGATGACTTCCGCGCGCTGCACACCGACTACACCTGCCTGCCGGGGATTGAGTTCGTGGCCCTGCTCCAGGGTTTCTCGACATCCGACGCCCGCGCCAGCCAAGCGCTTGAGCTCCTGTGCAAGTGGGACGGGGTGCTCTCGGCGGAGACGGTCGGAGGCACGGTCTACGAGGTCACGCGAGCGCGCGTCGTTCGCAACTTGCTCGAGCCCGGTCTGGGCAAGGAGCTTACAACCCGCGTGATGGGCCAGGGATTCCATCCGGTGCTGCTCGCGTCGCACGAGTTCTACGGCCACGACACGGTCGCCATGCTGCGCATGCTGCGCATGCTGCGCGATCCGAAGTCGTGGTGGGCGCAGCAGGCAGGCGGACGGCAGAAGGTGCTCGAGAAGAGCATGATCGAGGCCATTGAGTGGCTACGCGCAACGCTGGGATCCGACTCGTCCAAATGGCAATGGGGCAAGATCCATCGGGCACCGTTCGATCACGCGATGGGGATGCAGAAGCCGCTTGACCGCGTCTTCAGCCGAACACCCGTACCGATCGGCGGCGACACGGACACGCCGTGCCAGACGGCCTTGCCGCCGGAGAACCCGTACGACAACCGCTCGTGGTCCCCGACCTTCCGGCAGATCGTCGACATGCAGGACGTCTCGCGCTCCTGGATAACGACGGTCCCCGGCCAGTCTGGCAGGCTCGGCAGCCCGCACTATGATGACCTGATCGAGCCCTGGCGAAAGGGAGAGCTGCACCCGATGCTGTGGACGCGGCCTCAAGTGGAGAAGGACCTTGAGGGCCGACTAGTCCTCGAGCCCTAGCATCGCACCGGCTTCCGAAGTCGCTGAGACTCCGGAAGCCGGTGATAACGCAGGCTGTGACCAGCAGGCCGCCGGCGGACTAGTTCGCCGGGACCAGCCGCACGAACTTGCGCTTGCCCGCGCGCAGCACGGCCTCGCCTCGCAGCGCGAGCACCCGATTCACATCGTCCAGCACCTGATCATCGAGGCGCACGGCCTTCTGCTCCAA
>JAPLGR010000444.1 GCA_026390045.1 Chloroflexota bacterium
GGTGGGTGGATGTCGTGCGCGGCTTCTATGTCCCCTTCGCGGAACAGGTGGAGGAGGCACGGCGCGAGATGCCCGAGGTGAAAACGGAACCCGAGGTGCTGGACCGTCCCTGTCCAACCTGCGGAAAGCCGCTGCTCCTGCGCATCGGCAGGTTCGGCAAGTTCATCGGCTGCTCGGATTTCCCGACCTGCAGGTACACCGAGCCGTGGCTTGAACGGCTCGGTGTGCAGTGTCCCCAGGATGGGGGCGAGCTGGTCATCCGCCGCACGCGCAAGGGCCGCGTGTTCTACGGTTGCGCCAATTACCCGAATTGCGACTTCACTTCGTGGAAGAAGCCTCTGGCAGCCCCGTGCCCGCGATGCGGAGGCCTGCTGGTAGTGGAGAACCGGGATCACGCTGTGTGCCTGGCATGTCAGGAGCGGACACGGGTAGCGGAGCTGCCTGTGGTCGAGCCGGACATGGCATAGAACCTGCATCCCAGGCGTTGCCTGACAAGCGTGTCGCATCTACAATCCCCAGTTGAAGGTGGCCGGGGGCGGCGCCGGGAGAGAGGGATCATGGAAAGGCTCAAGGACCTTCGCGAACAGAAATGGGCGTGGGCCGTTGTTGGTCTGATCGTCGGACTGGCGGTCGGCCTGCTGTATGCCTGGGTGATCAGCCCGGTGGAATGGAAGGACGCCTCGCCGTCCCTTCTGTCCGAGCCTTACCGGCAGGAATGGATGCGGATGGCGATTGACTCCTATGCCGCCAACCGCGACGCCGATCTGGCGCTCACCCGATACCAGGCCCTCGGCGAAGAGGGGCCGGCCAGCATGCAAGGGGTTGCTGCTGAGCCCGGAAGTGTCAGCACCACAGCCATCCAGAACTTCAACGCCGTGATCAGCATTCTGGAAGGCGGCTCAGCGACGACGGAGGGCACTGCAGTGCCGGCCGCAGAGGCGACGCCTGAGACCAAGGCGGGCGCAGCGGCGAGCAAGCTGGTGGTACCGGTGTGCGGTGCCACGCTTCTGATGGGCGTGCTGCTAGCCGCGGCACTCGTGTTGCGCAACCGGATGGCCTCCAAGGCGCCGCGTGCCCAGGCCGTCGTCGGTCCACAGTCGGCAGAGGAGTCAACGGCGTCGCCGCGGGCGGCGGGAACCGGGCCGCGCAAGGCCCAGCCCGCAGTGACAGCGCCTGCCCAGGATCCGCTGGCGACTTTCCGCACGATCTACACGCTGGGTGACGACCTGTATGACGACTCGTTCAGCATTGAGAGCGCAGCGGGCGACTTCCTCGGCGAGTGCGGTGTGGGCATTGGCGACATGGTGGGCGTCGGGGAGCCTAAGAAAGTGTCGGCGCTTGAGGTCTGGCTCTTTGACAAGAACGACATTCAGACGGTGACCAAGGTTCTGATGAGCCGCTATGCGTACAATGACGAAGCGACGCGAGCAAGGCTCTCGGCCAAGGGCGATCCGATCCTGGCCAATAGTGGCGAGGTGATCCGGCTGCAGACGGCGTCCCTTGAAGTCGAGGCTCGGCTGGTGGACTTCAAGTATGGCGAAGGTCCGCTGCCGCCGGAGAGCTATTTTGAGCGCGTGACGATCGAGCTGAGGGCATGGCCTCGCGGGAGCCTGAAGCGGTCCTGAAGTCGGCCGTAGAGGGATTGGAGAATCAGAGAGTGGGCCACTGGCCCGCTCTTGTGTTTCGAGCCTCGGGCATCGTCAGCGGATCTCAAGGATCTTGAAGGTCAACGTGCCGCCCGGCGTCTCTGCCTGCACGACGTCCCCGGCCCGGTGCCCAAGCAGTGCCTGGCCTATGGGCGACTCGTGCGAGATCTTGCCGCGCCTTGGGTCAGCTTCCTTCATGCCGACCAGCAGGAACGTCTCAGCCGGCCCGCCGGCCTCAGACACAATGACGGTGGAGCCCACGGCGGCCACATCGGCCTCGGCTTCCTCAACGATCGACGCCTCACGCAGGATGGTCTCCAATTCGAGGATCCGCCCCTCGAGGAAACCCTGGTCTTCCTTGGCCGTGATGTAGTCTGCGTTCTCGCTCAGGTCGCCCATCTGGACCGCGCTGCGCAGGCGGCTGGCCATTTCGGTGCGCCGCGGGCCTTTGAGCACCGCCAGTTCCTCGCGCAGTCGCGCCGCTCCCTCAGCCGTCAGGATGTACTCGCGCTTTGTCATGGGTCACCGGTCAGGGAAGGATCTGTGGATCGAACAGCTTCCCATGTTCCTGCGTTGCGAAGCGATCCGTCATGCCGGCAATGTAGTCACAGACGGTTCGCTCCAATCCATGCGTCTGGGTTCGCGCCTGGACTTCGTCGGGCAGGATCTCCGGCGTCTGGACGTAGGCGCGGAACAGGTCCACGACGATCCGCTCGGCCTTGACCTGCATGCGGCGAATTCGCGCCCGAGGCCTTGAGGGCCGCGTCGGAGGTACGGAGCAGGTCGGCGATCTCGAGCCCGATCAAGTCACGGATCATCTGATGCCGGGTCATGTCGTCCAGGACGCTGCCGTCCCAGCCGGACGCCTCCCGGAGCTGCTGCCACAAGTCCAAGTCGCTCACCTGCGCAGGCAGCACCAAGCCGGAGCGCAGACCGTCATCCAGATCGTGGGCCGTGTACGCCAGTTCATCGGCGGCGTTGGCGATCTGGGCTTCCAGGTGACCGCGCTTCTCCGGTTCGTAGTTGGCGGCATCGGCGACGTCGTACTCGGTCTCGTGCTTGACGATTCCCTCCCGCAGCTCCCAGGTCAGATTCAGTCCGGGGAAGTCGGGATAGCGCTGTTCAAGCTCGGTGATGATGCGCAGGGACTGCTTGTTGTGGTCAAAGCCGCCGTGGGCCTGCATCAGCCCGGCCAGGGATGCCTCGCCGGCATGTCCGAATGGCGGATGACCCAGATCGTGGGCAAGGCAGATCGCCTCGATCAGGTCCTCGTTGGCGCCCAGCGAGCGGGCGATCGACCGGCCGATCTGGGCGACTTCCAGCGTGTGGGTCAGGCGGGTGCGGTAGTAGTCGCCCTCGGAGGTGACAAAGACCTGCGTCTTGTACTCCAGGCGCCGGAACGCAGTCGTGTGCAGGATCCGGTCCCGGTCGCGCTGGAACGCGGTCCGAAGGGAGGCTTCCGGTTCCGGGTAGGCGCGGCCGCGCGAATCCCTGCTCTTCACCGCGTACGGTGCAAGGGCCTCTGCTTCGACGGCCTCCAGCTGGGCGCGAGTTCGGACCATCGTCGTCTCAGAATGATGCGGAACGCTAGTCTACCCGAGTGGCGGAGTTCCTGTCAATGCGTGCGGCCGCGTTGACAGGGGGAGGGGGATGCCCCATAATCGGGCCTGTCCGGTCTTCGGAAAAGGAGAGTCCCCATGGCCTTCAAGTTCCCGAGCGACGAATGGGTCAAGGCATTGATGGAGGAGCTAAACAAGAGCACGGCCTATGCCGAGGCCGCCGCAACCTGGGAGGGCGACTTCTTCTTCGTCGCGGAAATCCCGGGTGCGGCGAAGCCGGCACTACTCTACATGGACCTTTGGCACGGCAAGTGCCGCGACGCGTTCCTGGTAACCGACGATTCGGCGAAGACGCCTGCCTTCCGCATCTCGGGCTCCCTCGAGAATTGGAAGAAGGTATTGAGCAAGAAACTCGATCCGATCCAGGGCATGGTGACGGGGCAGCTGAAGCTCAAGGGCAACATGGCCATGATCATGAAGAGCGTCAAGGCCGCCAAGGAGTTGGTGGAGGCCGCCACACGCGTGCCCACGGAGTTCCCGGCGTAGTCTTCGCGCGGGCGTTCCTTCTTCCGTACCCCTGCAGGGCCCCTGGCGGATCGCAGGCAGGGTCCCTGTCTCTTCTCCACAGCGGAGGATTCAGCCATGTGGTTGTTCAATAGTCCCGAGATCGCGTTTGGAGAGGAAGCTCTCAGCTACCTCGAGCGGCTCGAGGGCAAGCGGGCGTTCATTGTTACGGATGAGGTCATCGTGCGGCTGGGTCACGCCGGCCGCGTGGCGGAAATCCTCAAAGGTCTAGGTTTCGAGGTGTCGATCTTCGATAAGGTGGAGCCGAACCCGTCCCT
>JAPLGR010000658.1 GCA_026390045.1 Chloroflexota bacterium
CCGGGCGTCGCGACGGACCTGATGGGGCTGGCGCTGGCGGGCCTGGTCTACCTGTCCCAGCGATATCTACCCGGACTGCAAAAGAGGGCACACGATGCACAACCTGGCTCGTGATCTAGTCGCAGGCGCCGTGGATCTTCACATTCATGCGGCGCCAGACATCGTCCCGCGGCTGCTGGACGATCTTGGGCTGGCCCGAGCCGCCCGCGACGCCGGCATGGCGGCGATCGTCCTGAAGTCCCATCACATGCTCACCGCGGATCGGGCCCAGATCGCGCAGAAGGTCTTTCCCGAGGTGAAGCTGTTCGGCGGGCTCGCCCTCAATCTGCCGGCCTGCGGTGGGTTGAATCCGGAGGCCGTCAAGGTGGCCATCCGGATGGGTGCGAAGATCATCTGGCTTCCGACCCTCTCGGCGGCCAACCACATTGCGGGGATTCGGACCAAGGTCACGGGAAACCTCGGGGTCATGTCGAGCGGTTTCAAGTCTCAGCCGGTGCCTGTGGTTAGCGACGATGGCGTCGTGAGACCCGAGTTGGTCGAGATCCTGGAACTGATCGCCCAGGCCGACATCGTTCTGGCGACCGGCCATCTCTCGGTGCCCGAGATCAAGGTGGTGGTGAATGCGGCCGTGGCTGCGGGCGTGCGAAAGATCCTCGTCAATCATCCGGAACTGTGGCTGATCGGCATGAGCGTCGAGGATCAGCGTGAGCTGGCCGCCAAAGGGCCAGTGATGGAGATGTGTATCCGCAGCGTGACCGCTCCGGGCAACGAACACCGCTCCCCGATGCTGATCGCGGATCAGATCAGAGCCGTAGGCGCTCGTTCTGTGGTCATGGCAACGGATTTCGGCCAGGTGGACAGCCCCCCTGCGCCGGAGGGTATGCGGTGGTACATGGCCCAGATGCTGGAGTGCGGGATCCCGCCGGAGGACATAGAGCTGATGACAAAGGTGAACCCCGCTAAGCTTCTAGGCCTCTGAAGCCGGTACACGAAGAGGGAGCAGGCCATGGCGGAGAACAAGGACTGGCATATCGAGAGAATTCCGTACGGCACGCAGGAGATCGAGGTCAGGATTCCAGGGAAAAATTACCTGGCCACCCTGATGCCCCGGTACCGGCCCGGCCTCCAGGATGAAACAGGCGAGATTCGCAAGGCCCTGGCCAATCCGATCGGGACCCGGAGGCTCAGCGAGATTGCCCGGGGCAAGCGGAGCGCGGTGATTGTCGTGAACGACATCACCCGACCGACGGCGACCGGGAAGCTCCTTCCTCCCCTGCTCGAAGAGTTGCAGGCGGCCGGGATCCGGGATGACCAGATCCTGTTCCTGGTGGCCACCGGAACCCATCGGGACAACACCCGGGAGGAGTTGGAAGGGATGCTCGGGAAGGAGATCCTGGAACGGTTCACCGTATTGAACCACCATTGCCAGGACGAATCGATCATGGTCGATCTGGGCAAGACCCAGGGCGGCATTCCTGTCATTATCAACCGCCGCTTCTGGGACGCAGAGGTCAAGGTCCTGACGGCGACGATCGCACCCCATCACGGCGCCGGCTTTTCCGGCGGGAGAAAGAGCGTGCTGCCTGGGCTGGCCAGCATCTCCACGCTCAAGCAGCATCACGGCTTCAATATGCGCTCGGAGAAGCCGGCCATGGGCTGGGTGGACGGGAACAAGTTTCACGAGAGCGCGCTGGAAGCGGCCAAGATGGCCAAGGTGGATTTCATTCTGAATACGGTGCAGAACCACCACAAGGAGATCACGCACGTCGTGGCCGGGGATGTGGAAAAGGCCTGGTTGGAAGGGGTCAAAGTCAGTCGGGAGATTTACGAGGTGACGGTGCCTCACCCCGTGGAGATCGTCATCACCAGTCCGGGCGGCTATCCGAAGGACATCAACCTCTGGCAGTCTCAGAAATCCATGTCGGCCGCCGAGCTCATGGTGAAAGACGGCGGAACGGTGATCCTGCCCGCCGAATGCCGCGATGGGGTCGGGGCGCGGGGTTTTTACGAATGGATGGCGGCGGCCACCTGCCCGCAGGACGTGATCGACCGGTTCATCCGGGAGGGCTACTCGATCGGCTCTTCCAAGGCCTGGATGTATTCCCGCTGTCTCAAGCGGGCGGAGCTGATCGTCGTGACGCAGTCCATCGACGACAAGACCCTGCAGGAGATGTTCACGAAGAGGGCCGACACCGTCGAGCAGGCCATCGAGATGGCGCTGGCCAGGCACAGGGAGAATGCCCAGATCATCCTGATGCGCAACGGCACGGACATGATCCCCCGGTTTGAAGCGTAGGGACATGGCAGGACCGTGGTTTGGTCGCTCGATTCCCCTCGCCTCCTTTCCGCTTGACACCGGGGTCGGTGGTGATACGGTTCTAGGGCGTCGCGGTATCCCTTCAGCAACCGGGGAGGGAACGGTGCCATGGTAGCCGCCAGGCGCAGATGGTCTGGGCCCCTCGGCCCTTCGGCTGTGCGACAGCTTGCACACGGCCCTGCGGAGAGCCCTGGTTCCCGGAGGGCCGTCGTCGTTTCGTGGGGCCGCGGGCCCCCCGGAT
>JAPLGR010000310.1 GCA_026390045.1 Chloroflexota bacterium
ATGTCGTCCCTTCCTGGCGCCTCAGGGGCCCTGCTCGGCGAACTCCAACGCAACGATCCATCGCTCGCCATCGCCGATCAAGCCCACCCCCGCGTACGCGTAGACCGTCTCAAGAAGAAGTGCCCGGTGCGCCTCGCTGGCCATCCATTGGGTGACGGTGCTATCGACCAGCGATTCGGGTTGGCCGACATACTCGTAGATCAACTCGCCGACCCGCCCGCGGTAGCCGGCCGCGCCCATCAGGTCCTGCGCGGCGACGGACTCGTCACCTGGACCGGCTGGCCCGAGGTAGCCGCGGATCAGCATGTCTTCGGCGCGCAATCCCGCCACCTGGTCCAGCGCCTCCGACGGCGTGAACGCCGGCAAGCCAAGCACGTCGCGATCGTGGTTGATGCGCACGAGCAGCGTCTCGGCCAGCGGGATGAGAGACTCGCGCGTCGCGGCGAGATCACCCTCAGCCGACCCCACTCCTGAGACGTCCGCGCTCCGCAGATTACATCCGGCAAGTGCCAGCATCAGGAGCAGCGCGATTCCAGCTTGCCTCACGTCATGCCCTCCACGCACGCCGGCTCTCGTCCGACCGGCACGTGTCTACCGACCAGACGGACCCGCTTCAGCCGCAGCTACCTCCATCCTACACCACCGGGCGAGGTGCGGCATGACCCTCGGTCCCCCGTGCGTCCCGCGCTCATTGCGGGGAGCAACGATGTGTGCTATCCTGAACCTTCGGATCACGAACGCGAAGTGGAATCCAAGCCCGCCCCTCCCACCGTCCTGGTGTACCTTGTCCAGCACCATCCGCTGGATGGCCCAGACGCGTCCTCTGCCTTCCGCTGGCTCCATACGGACAATGGCTATCGACGTTCGCTCGAGGGTTTGCTGGGCGCCCCGTTCCGCGCAGAAGACCTCGAGATCCTGGTCGATGACCAGCCTGCTGGCCCGGCCTGGCGGAAGCTGTTGGCGTCACTGCTGGAGGAGAGGGTGACTGCAGTAGTGACGCACCTTGCGCCACTGTCCTCCGCGCAGCGACAGCAGCTGATCGGAGTGTGCGCGGAGACTGGCGCTCAGTTGGTGACACCCGCCGACGCCGGACGCAGCCGCCAGTCCGAGCCTCCCCCCTCAAACAAGTAGCCTGGGACACCACACCGCTCCGCCATGTACGAAGCCGTCGCCAACCTACACACCCACACGGTCTACTCCGACGGTGAAGCCACGCATGACGAGGTGGCGGCCGCGGCCATCCGCGCCGGACTCGACGCCGTCTGGATCACCGACCACAATGTCTACGCGCAAGGCCTCGACGGGTACCGCTACCTTGAGGGACGGCGCGTCCTGATGCTGGTCGGCGAAGAGATCCACGATCAGATCCGCGTCCCGCAGAAGAACCACATGCTCGTGCTCGAAGCGCGCCGTGAGCTTGCCACGCTTGCCTCCCACCCTCAGCGGCTGCTCGACGCCGTGCGCCAGGCCGGTGGGCTGGCCTTCCTCGCCCACATCGTTGACCCTGATGCCCCGTTGTTCCGCGAAGCCGACCTCTCCTGGGTGGACAGAGATCTCAAGGGGCCGTATGGGATCGAGATCTGGAACACGATGAGCGAGTTCAAGGGGCATCTGACATCGATCCCATCGGCACTCTGGCATGCGTATCTTCCGGACTTCAGCCCCGTCGGCCCATATCCCGAGGCGCTTGTACGCTGGGACGCGCTGCTCGAGGCCGGCAATCAGGTTCCTGCGATCGGGGGCGCGGACGCGCATGGCCTGGATATCCGCCTTGGTCCGCTGCGGTTGATCATTTTCCCGTATGAGTTCCTGTTCCGCGCGGTCAACACGCACATACTCATGGAGGAACCCCTGAGCGGCGATGCTGAGGTAGACAGGGGTCGTCTCTCCGATGCTCTCCGCCGCGGCCGCAGCTTCGTGGGCTACAGCCGTCCGGCGTCTCCGCGCGGATTCCAATTCACGGCGAACTCAGACCGGGGCGAGGCGACGCTGGGAGACACTCTTGCCTGCCGCATCGGTGCCACCCTTCAGATCCACCTCCCCCGGCCAGCGGAGATCCGCCTGATCCGGCATGGGAGCGTCATTCACCGCTGGCCGGCCGCGGAGAATGCAGTCCACATGGTGACCGAGCCTGGCGCCTATCGCGTCGAGGCGCTTCTGCCGTTTCGTGGCCGGCTTCGCCATTGGATCCTCAGCAGCCCCATTTACCTGGTTGCGGACTAGACACAACCCGATCCCGCGCCCGGCGCGTGATAGAATCCTAGCCCATTTGTTCGAGGCGCATATGGCCGAGTTCAAACTGCGGTCCGTCTATCAGCCAATGGGTGACCAGCCAGAGGCGATCGACGCTCTGGTGGCCGGCCTGGAAAAGGGACACCGGCACCAGGTCCTGCTTGGCGCAACAGGGACAGGCAAGACATTCACCATCGCCAACGTCATCGCCCGCGTCCAGCGGCCGACGCTGATCCTGGCCCACAACAAGACGCTTGCCGCCCAGTTGTACGCGGAGTTCAAGGACTTCTTCCCCGAGAACGCCGTCGAGTACTTCGTCTCCTACTACGACTACTACCAGCCGGAGGCGTACGTCCCGCGGCAGGACCTGTATATCGAGAAGGAGACTGAGATCAACGAGGAGATCGAGAGGCTGCGCCTCTCGGCCACGACCTCCGTCGTCTCGCGGCGCGATGTCGTCGTGGTCGCTTCGGTCTCATGCATCTTCGGCATCGGCAGCCCGGAAGCCTACGGGCGCGTCGTCGTCGACCTCAAGGCAGGCGGACAGTACCGGCGGAACGCCGTCCTGCGCCAGCTTGTCGAATCGCAGTATGAACGCAATGACATGGAACTCCATCCGGGGACGTTCCGTGTGCGCGGCGACACCCTGGAGGTCGTCCCGGCTTACGACGAGTTTGGCCTACGGATCAGCTTCTTCGGCGACGAGGTCGAACGAATCGTCCAGTTCGATCGGGTCACCGGGGAAATCCTCTCCCAGCCGGAGTCCGTCTCGATCTACCCCGCCAAGCACTTCATCACTGAACGCGAGAAGCTTGAGGCGGCGCTGGGGGACATCGAGGCCGAGATGACCGATCGCCTGGCCCACCTGCAGTCCGAAGGCAAGCTGCTGGAGGCGGAACGCCTGAGACAGCGCACGACCTACGACCTGGAGATGCTGCGCGAGGTCGGTTACTGCTCAGGGATCGAGAACTACAGCCGGCACCTGGATCGGCGCCCAGCGGGCTCACCGCCGTGGACGCTGGTGGACTACTTCCCGGCCGACTACCTGCTCGTGATCGACGAGAGCCACATGACCGTCCCGCAGATCCACGGGATGTTCGGCGGGGACCACTCGCGCAAGGAGACGCTCGTCGACTTCGGATTCCGCCTGCACCAAGCGGATGGCGGAGGATCTGTCGGACTACCTACGCGAGCTGGGGACGAAGGTGCACTATCTGCACTCCGAGATCGATACCCTGGAACGCGTGAGCATCTTGCGCGATCTTCGGCTCGGCGTCTACGACGTGGTCGTTGGGATCAACCTTCTGCGAGAAGGTCTCGACTTGCCTGAAGTTTCACTGGTGGCCATCCTCGACGCGGACAAGGAGGGCTTCCTGCGTTCGGACATCGCCCTGATACAGACCATCGGCCGCGCGGCCCGGCACGTAGATGGCAAGGTGCTGATGTACGCCGACAAGATAACCCGGTCGATGCGCAAGGCCTTGGACGAGACGTCGCGTCGGCGCGCCAAGCAGGTCGCTTACAACCAGGCCCACGGGATCGAGCCG
>JAPLGR010000453.1 GCA_026390045.1 Chloroflexota bacterium
TGTGGCGGTTGTCGGCGCGGGAATCATGGTTGCCGCCCTGGTGCGGTCGTTTGGGCGTCGTCTTCGGACTGACTTCCCGGCCCTCGACCTGCTGGTGATCACTGGGACGCTCACGTTGCCGCAGTTGGGCGCCCTGTTTGCTCAGATCCTCGGCTGGAATCCTATTGACTACACTGACCCTTCGGTCGTGAGCAGGGACGCAGTAGTGGTGGTCGCCCTTTTCGCCGTGAGTGTCCTGGTCGGCATCGCGTGGGACTGGCGGCGCTGGTTGATCGCGGCAGGGTCATTCTGGGGGATCTTCGTTGTGCTCTACACGACGGTGTTCACCAATGGCTTCGGCTTCATGACGGGTCTGGTGGGATCGTTGGGCTACTGGCTTGAGCAGCAGCCGGTTCAGCGCGGCGGGCAACCGTGGTTCTACTACGCCTTTGTGCAGATCCCGGTCTATGAGTATCTGCCGGCGATCGGTGTGTTGGCAGCCATCGTGGTCGGAATCGTGGCGTGGGTCCGCAGCGCGCGCCAGAAGCCGGTGGAGCCACCGCGCGTGGAGGCTGAGGTTGAGCCGGGTGGTTTCCCTGTGCTGTTCTTCCTCGGATTCTGGGTGTTCTCTGCGCTGATGGCCTATTCCTACGCGGGCGAGAAGATGCCGTGGCTGACGGTGCACATCGCCCTGCCGATGATCCTGCTTGCTGGCTGGGCCTTTGGCCGCTTCTTCGACACAATCGATTGGACGCGCTTGCGCACCGGCCGCGCGTGGCTCGACTTGGGTGTGATGGTGCTTTTGCTCGTCGCGGTGCTGAGCGCGCTGGGCTATCTCGTCGGCCTGAACCGGCCGTTTCAGGGAACGACCATGGAGCAGTTGCAGTCGACGACAGGCTTCCTGACTGCGCTGCTCCCCGCGGCCGGCGCGGGCGTGTACCTCGCGCTGCAGTGGAAGGGTTGGCCTTCGCAGGACGGGCTGCGGCTGGCAGGAGTGGTTGCGATTGGCTTGCTGGCGGTCCTCACCGCACGTGCGTCCTTCCGGGCCGCGTTTGTCAACTACGATCTGGCCAACGAGTACCTGGTCTACGCCCATGGTGCACCGGGAATGCGCCTGGTCATGGAGCAGATCGACGAGCTCGCAACGCGCACGTCCGACGGCAAGGGTCTCGACGTCGCTTATGACGACGAGACGTCCTATCCGTACATGTGGTACTTGCGGAACTACCCGCGGGTTCACTTCTTTGGTGGTAGCCCGACGCGCGACCTGTTGAACTACCCGGTGATCGTGGTTGGCGCTGGCAACTGGGCGAAGGTTGAGCCGATCCTGGGCAAGCGCTACTACTCCTTTGAGTACCCGCGCCTGTGGTGGCCGAATCAGGACTACTGGCGCATCGGGTGGTCGAGCATCGAGACAGAGCGCAACAGCGAGCAGATGGCGGCCGGCGGCGGCGAGTTGCCGCCCATGACCGCCTTCGAGTACGTGGCCCGAGTCTGGCGGCACTTGAGTCCGTTCTTCACTGATTCTGCTGTGCGGCACGCCGTCTGGGAGATCTGGCTCAACCGTGACTTCACCGAGTGGGGGACGTTGAACAACGCCGACCTGTCTATCGAGAATTGGTCGCCTGCAGATCGGATGAAGATGTACGTGCGCAAGGACATTGCCGCTTTGTTGTGGGACTACGGTGTGACGACGGCCTCGCTGGAAGGCGGCAGTCTGGAGGACCCGTACGCGAAGGGAACGGTCAAGCTGGACGCACATGCGATGGTGGGGACGAGCGGGTCTGGACCAGGCGAGCTCAACGCGCCGCGCGGCGTGGCAGTAGCCGCGGACGGGAGCCTGTATGTCGCCGATACGTCGAACCATCGGATCCAGCATCTGCGCGCGGACGGGACTGTTCTGCAGGTTTGGGGCGAGTTCGCCGATGTGACCCAGTCGGAGGCGCCGGGCGGGACGTTTAATGAACCCTGGGGCATTGCCCTGGCACCGGATGGTTCGCTCTACGTGGCCGATACATGGAACCATCGGATCCAGCACTTCTCGGCAACAGGCGAGTTCCTGGGTATGTTCGGGACGTTCGGGCAGGCAGAAACGGCCTTCGACTTCTGGGGACCTCGGTCGGTGGCGGTGGACGGCGAGGGACGCGTGTTCGTGGCTGACACCGGCAACAAGCGCGTGGTCGTGTTCGATTCGCTCGGCCAGGCGCTTGGGGAGTTCGGCGGCGTGGGAATGGAGCCGGGCCAGTTCGATGAGCCGGTCGGCCTGGCCATCGATAGCCTCGGTCAGGTGTACGTGGCCGATACCTGGAACCAGCGCATCCAGATCTTCTCGGAGAGCTCGGCGGACGTGTTTGCATTCGTGAAGGAATGGCCCGTGGACGCTTGGTACGGTCAGTCGCTGGACAACAAGCCCTACCTGGCGATCGGACCGCAGGATCAAGTATGTGCCTCGGATCCGGAAGGTTACCGGGTGCTGTGTTTCAATGATGAAGGCACGTTTGAAGTAGGGTGGGGCGAGTACGGCGCCGGGTTGAACCAGTTCGGGCTAGTCGCCGGCCTGGCCTTTGCAGACGATGGATCGGTCTGGGTTGCCGACGCCGGCAACGCTCGGCTGATGCAGTTTGTTCCTGTTCAGGCGCAATAGGGGATCAGAGAGGAGCGTGGATGAAACTTCACGAGTATCAGTCCAAGCAGCTGTTCGCCCAGCATGGGATCCCGATCCCGAGGGGCCGGATGGCGATGACGGCGGCAGAGGCAAAGGCCATCGCCGAGGAGTTGCACGGCCGGGTGGTCGTCAAGGCGCAGGTGCTGGTGGGAGGCAGGGGCAAGGCCGGAGGTATCCGCCTGGCCAACTCGCCCGAGGAGGCGCTGGAGATCGCAACGCAGATCCTGGCGATGCAGATCAAGGGCTTTCCGGTGCGAAAGGTGCTGGTGGACGAGGCTGCGAATATCCAGTCGGAGATCTACCTGGGTGTGACCAATGACCGGGCCGCGCGGCGTCCGGTGATGATCGCCTCAGCCGAAGGCGGGATCGAGATCGAGGAAGTGGCGCGCACGAATCCAGCGAAGATCGCCCGCATTCACGTCGACCCGCTGCTGGGGCTGCGCGAGTATCAGGCGCGGGATCTGGCGGCGTCGATCGAGCTGCCGCGCGAGCACTGGCGCAGCTTCATTGACATCGCGCGCGGCCTGTATGCGGCGTACTGCGCGTGCGACGCGACGCTGGCGGAGATCAACCCGCTGGTGATCACCAAGGCGCAGACGCTGCTTGCCCTCGACGGCAAGATGGTGATCGATGACAACAGCCTCTTCCGCCAGACCAAGCTCGCGGAGATGCGCGACCTGGATGAGGAGGCGCCGGCGGAGAGCGAAGCGCGCAAGTATGGACTGACGTACATCAAGCTGGATGGGAACATCGGCTGCATGGTGAACGGCGCCGGGCTGGCGATGGCAACAATGGATGTGATCAAGGTGGCAGGAGGCAATCCGGCCAACTTCCTGGACATCGGGGGTGGGGCGGGGGCCGACAAGGTGGCGGCCGCGCTTGAGATCATCCTTTCGGACCGGGCGGTTAAAGCGGTTCTACTGAATGTCTTCGGCGGGATCACCCGCTGCGACGAAGTCGCCCGGGGAATCCTAAGGGCTCTTGAGCAGGTCTCGACGAAGGTTCCGATGGTGGTTCGCCTGGTGGGGACGAACGAGGAAGAGGGTCGGCGACTCCTGGCCGAGAAGAAGATGACAACGGCCACTTCGCTCTTGGAGGCGGCTGAGAAGGCAGTAGCGCTGACGCGCCAGGAGGTGGCGGCATGAGCATTCTGGTCAACAAGGACACGCGCCTGCTGGTGCACGGCATCACTGGCCGAGAGGGGATGTTCCATGCCGCCCAGATGATGGAGTACGGCACGAAGATCGTGGCCGGGGTGACGCCTGGGAAGGGCGGGGAGTGGGTGCTGGACGGGAAAGTGCCGGTGTTTGATACCGCGAAGATGGCCGTGGAAGCGACCGGTGCCAACTGCTCCGTGCTGTTCGTCCCGGCGAAGGCGGCCGCCGATTCCATGCTCGAGGCCGCAGACGCCGGCGTGGCGCTGATCGTGTGCATCACCGAGGGCGTCCCGGTGCAGGACATGATGCAGGTCAGGCGCTACCTGGACCAGAAGGGGGCGCGCCTGGTCGGACCCAACTGCCCGGGGCTGCTGACGCCCGGGGCGTGCAAGGTGGGGATTATTCCGGGCCACATCGCCTCGCCGGGCGCTGTGGGCGTCGTCTCGCGCTCCGGCACCCTGACTTACGAGGTGGTATACGCGCTCAAGGCCCGCGGTCTGGGCGTGTCGACGTGCGTAGGGATCGGCGGAGACCCGATCAACGGGACCTCCTTCATTGACGTGCTCGAGATGTTTGAGGATGACGCCCGAACGGACTCAGTGGTGATGATCGGGGAGATCGGGGGAACCGACGAGGAGCGAGCCGCTGAGTTCATCAGCGACCGGATGACCAAGCCGGTGGTGGGCTTCATCGCGGGACAGACCGCGCCGCCGGGTAAGCGGATGGGCCATGCTGGTGCGATCGTCGAGGGCGGATCCGGGCTGGCGGGCGACAAGATCAAAGTGCTTGAGACCGCCGGGGTAAAGGTCGCGCCGCATCCGGATGCGATCGCAGATCTTGTCGCCGGGAGCGGCCGCAAGTCGCGTCGCAAGGGAAAGCGGTAGAGAGGGGTTCATCCCATGGGACGGACGCAGGCTCGGGTTGTGAACGCCCCATCCCTGGAACAGTTGGAGCAGGCCGCGCGGGCTCCTGGAGCGGATCGCGATGCGCTCTTGCGCTGGGGTTGGGCGCTCTA
>JAPLGR010000526.1 GCA_026390045.1 Chloroflexota bacterium
CATCGGGGTGCCAGGCGAGGGCAATTTCGTCGGTGCCCACGACATGGGCGTCCACCCGGCCCTCCTGCCGGGTTACCGATCCATATCAATTCCGAAAGCGCGGAAAGATTTCGAGACCGAGTGGGATGCCTCGCTCAGCCCGACTCCGGGACGAACCTACGAGGACATCTTGGCCGGAATCCGTCATGGAGAAATCAAGGCTCTCTGGTTGGCCGGTGAGGTCCCGCCAATGAAAGACCTCGCCAACCTTGCATTCCTCGTCGTGCAGGACATTGTGTCAACGGAAAACCTCCAGTACGCTCATGTTGTGCTCCCGGCCACGACATTTGCTGAGATGGATGGAACACTAACTAACTTGGAAGGTCGTGTTCAGCGCGTGCGCCAGGCGATCCCACCTGTGGGAGTTTCCCGCCCCGGCTGGATGATTCTCCGCGATGTCGCAAACCTCATGGAAGCCGGACGCTGGAACTACAGTTCAGCGACAGACGTCATGTCTGAGATAGCTTCGCTGGTACCGGCCTACAGAGGCGTGAGGTTTGAGGCGCTCGATGTTAGCGGTGTACTACGCCGTTTCGAACCGGCGGTGAAGGCACAGTTTGTGCCGTTCGACCTAGAGAGGACCTCGCAGCTCGTCAGCGACGAGTTTCCCTTCACCCTGATCACCGAACGTAACCTGTTCTACTATCATGGGGCCTGCCTGACCGAGCAGGTCAAGGGAATGAACCTAGTCAAGAATGAGGAAACCCTGCAGCTAAACTCGGCGGATGCCACACGGCTGGGCATTTCCGACGGAGCCGTAGTGGAAGTTGCATCACAACATGGAAACGCCGAGTGCATTGCGCAGTCGAGCAGTGCAGTGCCCGAAGGCGCCGCTCTCACGAGCATCAACCGTGTGATGGGTTCACCACTGTTCCCCACCTTGGCACCTACTACCAAAGCATGTGCTGTAAGGATCGGTGCACGCTCGCGGCGAGGAGAGGTGTGAGACTTGGTCGATCAGACGACGATCAAGACTTCGAAGGAAGACCGTCATTCCAAGGACCCGGTTGAACCGGGGCCGGTCACGGTTCTGGCACGTGAGCAGTTGGCGCCTAACTTACAGTTGCTCACTGTGCGAGCACCTATTATCGCGTCCAAGATCCAGCCCGGCCAGTTTGTCATGGTCCGGGCCGACGAGTATGCAGAACGTATCCCCCTCACTGTGGCCGACTGGGACAGAGAGAAAGGCTCGGTCAGTTGCGTGTTCATGCAGGTTGGCACGTCCACATACAAGCTCGGCAAGTTGAAGGCCGGCGACGCGCTGTCCACGTTTGCGGGGCCGTTGGGCAAGCCGTTGGAGCTGGACCGATGGGGCACTGTTGTCGTTGCGGGCGGATGCTACGGGATCGGAAGCATCTACCCCGTTGCACGGGCTTTGAAGGAAAGAGGCAACCGAGTCATTTCACTCATCGAGGGACGCAGCAAGTTCCTCCTCTACTGGCTTGATCGATTGGAATCTGCAAGCGACAAAGTTCTTGTTTCGACGAGAGATCGCTCAATCGGAAGGAACAGGGACGGACCCGCTGCAATCAAGGGCCTGTTAGACTCAGGCGAGCACATTGATCGTCTCATTGCCATAGGTTGCACGTTCATGATGTACCAGATGGCTGAGGCAACACGGCCTTTCGCAGTCAAGACCATCGTCAGCCTGAACCCAATCATGATCGACGGGACTGGAATGTGTGGGGCATGTCGAGTTTCGGTCGCAGGTCAAACCAAGTTTGCTTGCGTGGACGGGCCTGACTTTGATGGCCATCAAGTGGACTGGAAACTGCTGCTGTCGCGGCGGAAAGCGTACCTTGGCCCAGAGACCGATTCAGGGGAGAGATAGATCGGGATGTCGAAGAAACCAAAGCAAATCATCCCGAAGAAAACACCCATGCCAGAGCAACACCCAGCGGAGCGCATCAAGAACTATAATGAAGTCCCCTACGGCTATACGCCTGAACAAGCGATCGCCGAAGCAAAGCGCTGCCTAGAGTGCGCACGTCCTCTCTGCGTTGAAGGATGCCCGGTGAACATCAACATTCCGGCCTTCCTGAAACTGGTGGCTGAAGGAGATTTCCGCGGAGCGATCAATATCATCAAAGAGACGAACGCGCTGCCCGCCGTCAGCGGACGCGTGTGCCCGCAGGAAGAGCAATGCGAAGGAAAATGCGCTCTGTCCAAACGCTTCGAGTCTGTAGCAGTTGGCCGGCTCGAACGATTCGCTGCCGATTGGGAAGCCTCCCAAGGCACACCGCCCATCCCTGACTTGCCTCCACCAACAGGGAAGAAGGTGGCAGTAGTGGGCTCCGGCCCCGCCGGGATCACAGTCGCAGCTGACCTCGTCAGGAAGGGCCACCATGTATCCATCTTCGAAGCACTGCATGAACCGGGCGGGGTGCTTGTCTATGGCATTCCGGAATTTCGTCTCCCTAAGGCTATCGTCCGCCGCGAGGTCGAGTACGTGTGCCGCCTCGGAGTCAAGCTAGTCAAGGATTTCGTTGTCGGCGCAGCTGAGACTGTGGATGAGCTCCTGGAGGAGTACGACGCGGTCTTCTTGGGAACAGGGGCCGGGTTGCCGTGGTTCCTAAACATTCCCGGGGAAAACCTGAACGGTGTATACTCGGCGAACGAGTATTTGACTCGAGCCAATCTAATGAAGGCATATCGCTTCCCAGAATACGATACAC
>JAPLGR010000274.1 GCA_026390045.1 Chloroflexota bacterium
TATGAGGTCAACCTGCAGGCCGCCGAGCGTGCCGCGTACGGCCACGCGTACGGTGATGGTGACCACGAGGATCTGCCGTGGACCGAGCTCCCCCTCCGCCTCGTCGTCGACGTGTGGCGCGAGGAGGTCAAACGTCATCGACTGGACGAATTGCTCGATGACAGCACAGGCATCCCTTCGCCTGTTCACCGTTTGCAGGACAGCCTGCAGGCCCGGCTGGCGCTAGCAGCCTCCCCAAGTGCGGACCGCTCCACAGCGCCGCAACCCACAAGGGAGCAGCAGGTTCTGTCGGCCCGCGGCATCCGCGTGCTTTCCGTTAGCCTTGGGAATCTGTACTTGCCCGAGCGTGTCCAGGAGCAGCGCATGGAGCGCTGGCGCGACGCCTGGAGCTCTCTCTCGGCGAAGGGCCAGGAGATCGACGGGCACGGGATTGGCGCCCAGGCCTCAGAATCTGATCCGGCGTGGCACGATCTGACGCGTTCGCTCGCAGGCAGCCTCGCGTCGGGTGAGACTCCCGGTCTGGAGCCAACACTCCAACACATCCTGTCGGATGCTGCACGCCTCGCCGGCAAGGTCGATGATCCTCCGGTGTACGAGCGCCTGGCCAAGGAACTGCGGTCAATCGCGACGACCGTTGGCCGCCATCCCGCTGAGCCAATGGACTCAAGGGACAAGCGAGGACCCGGATGAAGACCCGCGGCTTCGCTCCCACGGCGGCTTCCGCAGTCGGCACGGTCATTGATCGCGTGCTGAGCCGCGGGCTTTCTGGCGCCGCCACACGCCTGCTCCTGGTCGTCGTGCCCTTCGGCCTGGCGTGGTTCCTGCTCACCGTTCTCGTTGACCCGGCCGCCTCACCCACGCCCGCGTGGGTCGCCTCACTCGGGTTCCCGCTCGACCTGCTCGCCGGCATCCTGACCTCACTCTTCGCCCCCAGTGTCCTGCTGCACCTGCTTCCGGTCGCGGCCGGCGGATGGCTCGGAATGCGACTGGCAGCCCACTATCTGGATGACGTGTACGCGCTCGGTTCGGTCCGCATGGCTGGACGCTACCTGCGCAGCGCGATCTTCGGCGTCGGATACGACACGCTCGTCGTCTCCAGCGGCGACGCCAAGCATCTGGACTGGACGAGCACCCTCCTGCGCATCGGCGGCCCGGGGTGGCTGAGCGTTCACCTCGGATTCGCCGCGGCCTTTGAGACGCTGGAAGGACACCCGCGCGTTTACGGCCCGGCACCGCGCAGATTCCTGCACGGGTTCGAGCGGCTGCGGGACGTCGTCGATCTGCGCGACCAGCTGAGGCGCGTCGATGAGGCGCGCGCCGTCACGCGCGATGGCGTGGAGGTTCAGGCCCGCGACGCGCAGATGGTGTTCCGCGTCCACGGCGGCAACCAGCCGCGCAACCTGTCCGATCCGTATCCGTACACCGATGAGGCAATCCGCCGCCTGGTCTACGGCCAGCCGGTGGCTGCGACCGGCCAGCGCAAATGGAGCGATGCCCTGCCGGGACTGGTGCGGCGCGAAATCACCCGCTTCATCAGCGACCTGACGCTGGAGGGTTTCCTTGCCATGCAGCCCGAACCTCAGCGCCTGCTGCATGGAGACCTGCACATCCCGCGCCAGGAGTTGACCGATCACTTCCGGACCGACACGCTGCGCCATCGGCTGCAGGATACAGGCCTTGAGCTGGACTGGGTCGGTGTGGGGACATGGGAGATACGCGGCGCCGGGCAAGTGCGCGCGCATGAGCTGATCGCTGCATGGCAGGCTTCCCGCGGTGCAACCCTTCAGCCGAGCCGCCGCAGCCCGGGGGTGGCCGTCCTGGACTCGATCAGTGAGGCGTGGCATGCTCCTGCCGCGTCGCGGGAGGAACGACTGCGCCGGCTCATCGCGCTGGCCTATGAGGGCTTGCGCCAACACACGGCCAAGGCATCACCAGAGAACGCGCCCGAACGCGACCCGATTCTGACTCACCTGGCCAGGCTGCTGGCCGCCGATCCGTCCGGGAGCGACTCATGAGGACCCTCGACCCCGATCGCCCGGTCGTCGCCATCGGATCATCGGGCCTCGACATCGTCGGCCGCGCGGCAGAGGTGCTTCACATGGGCACCTCCAATCCTGCCGCTCTGCGCATGTCTCCCGGCGGGGTCGCGCGCAATGTGGCCGAGAACCTCGCCCGGCTCGGTACGGATATCTACCTGATCTCCGCCGTGGGCGACGATCCCGAAGGCCAGCTTGTCCTGGCCCAGGCCGCCGAAGCCGGCGTCCATGTGGATACCGTGCTGACGGTTCCGAGTGCCCGCACCGGGGCCTACCTGGCCGTCCTGGACGATCAGGGGAACCTGCATCTGGCCATGGACGATATGCGCATTGTCGAGGCGGTCACGCCCGACCATCTGCGCGCCTGCAAGTCACTGATCGAGAACGCGTCGGTTGTCTTCGTCGACGGCAACCTGTCCCCGCGGTCACTTGCGCTCGTCGTCCGCCTTGCGCATCATGCCGGCGTGCCCGTGGCGGCTGACCCCACGTCGGTCAGCCTCGCGCCTCGATTCGCCCGTCTGCTGGGCGATCTGTGGCTCTTCATGCCGAACGAGGCTGAAGCCTCCGCCCTGGTTCCCCATCCTTTGCCACACGCAGATCGTGTGCGTGCGTTGGACACAGCGCACCACCTGGTGGCGCAGGGAGTTGAGGCGGTCGTCATCACGATGGCCGAGTTCGGCGTTGCCTACGCCTCGCCAGAGGTCAGCGGGCTTGTGCCCGCAGTGCAGACGGTGGTCCTGGACCCAACCGGCGCGGGGGACGCCCAGGTGGCCGCGGTCGTGTTCGCCTTGCTCAACGACATCCCGCTGGATGAGGCGGTGCGCCTGGGCGCGTCTGCCTCGGCGCTGACGCTGCGCACGCTGGGGAGCGTCGTGCCGAATCTGTCGATCGAACTACTGTACGACCAGCTGCGCTAGCCGGCTGCAACTGAGTTGCGCGTTCCCAGCTGGCCATCCGGAGCAGTCGCCATGCCCCACGAACCTCCTGCCTGGCTCCACGTTCATCCAGAAGTAGCCGCTGCGCTGGCCTCTGGCAGGCCGGTGGTGGCGCTTGAGTCCACCGTCATCACACATGGCCTGCCGGAGCCGGTCAACCTTGAGTTGGCCCGTCGTCTCGAGGCGGAAGTGCGCGGCGCTGGCGCCGTACCCGCCACGGTGGCTGTCATCGATGGCCGGATCTGCCTCGGCGTCACCACTGATGAGCTTGAGCGGCTGGCGCTCAGCCGCTCGTTGATGAAGATCAGCCGGCGCGACCTGGGAACGGCCGTGGCGCAGCACGGCACCGGGGGCACAACCGTCGCCGCGACAATGATCGCCGCGCACGCCGGCGGTGTGCAGGTCTTCGCCACCGGCGGCATCGGCGGCGTCCACAGAGGA
>JAPLGR010000368.1 GCA_026390045.1 Chloroflexota bacterium
GACGACCGGTGCCGACTACGACGGCTCCGGGCGCGCGGTCGCCGAAGCTCTTGGCATGCCGCTGACGGACCTGGAGGATTGGAACTGCTGCGGGGCGTCCTTCCCGCTCTCGGCTGAGAACGTGATGAACTTCATCGCGCCTGCGCGTATGTTGATCCGCGCCGACCAGTCGGGACAGGATCTCGTGACGCTCTGCGCAGTGTGCTTCAACGTGTTGCGGCGCTCCGACCATTTCCTTCGCTCTCACCCCGAGGCCGCCGACAGGCTCAACGCATTTGTGCTCGAGGGGTCCTATACGGGCGGGGCAAGCGTGCGGCACCTGCTCGGCGTCCTGCGTGATGAGATTGGGTGGCCGGCTGTTCAGGCGCGCGTGACTGCACCTCTCACCGGCGTGCGCCTCGCTCCCTACTACGGTTGCATGCTGCTTCGGCCGGCGGATGAGATCGGATTGGATGATCCGGAGTCCCCTCGCATCCTGCACGATCTCCTCGCCGCGTTGGGCGCAAATGTCGTCGGCTTCCCTCGGCAGGCGGAGTGCTGCGGCTCGACGCTTCTGGTTTCGGCGCCGCAGGCCAACGACCGCCTCTCGGCAGCCGTCGTGGACTCAGCGCGCCAGGCGGGGGCGCAGGGGCTGATCACGGCCTGTCCGTTGTGTCAGTTCAACCTCGAGCGCGTTCAGGAAGGTTCCGCGCCGACCCAGCGGCTGCCGGTAGCCTACTTCACACAGGCCATGGCGGCGGCCTTCGGACTCACCGAGCACGCCGGTTCACTTGCAGCGTTTCGGAAGGCGGCATGAGCAGCGGACATTGCACGACAACGCTGGTCGTCGGGGCAGGAGTGGCAGGCATCACTGCCGCGCTCGACATTGCCAACAGCGGCTATCAGGTGGTCCTGGTCGATCGGTTGCCCAACATTGGCGGCAAGATGGCGCAGCTGAGCGACACATTCCCGACGCTGGACTGTTCGCAATGCATGATGACGCCGCGCACGGCTGAGGTCAATGCGCACCCCAACATACGGATGTTGATGTGTAGCACGGTAGAGTCGATCGAAGGCGAGCCGGGGGCGTTCAAAGCGCGCATTGTCCGTTCGCCGCGCTACATCGACGAGAAGCAGTGCACTGCCTGCGGCGACTGCGCCAAGGTCTGTCCGGTGCGCGTCCCCAGCGAACCCGACGAGGGCGTCACGCTGCGGTCCGCGATCTACAAACCGTTCCCGCAGGCGATCCCATCGGCTTTCGTCATCAGCAAGCAGGGCACGGCGCCGTGTCGTGACGCGTGCCCGACGGGTCAGCGTGCCCAGGGTTACGTGGCACTCATCCATGCCGGCCGCTATGCCGACGCCTATCGCACGATCCGCCTCGAGAACCCGTTTCCGTCGATCTGCGGCCGCGTCTGCAACCGCGTGTGCGAGACGGCTTGCACCCGCGGCGACGTCGACGCGCCGATCTCCATCGCCTCCTTGAAGCGCTTCGTCGCTGACTGGGCCATCGCCCATCCGGACGAGGTGCCAGAGCCCGCGCCGGTTGCACCGAGTGAAGCGAAACGCGTTGCCATCATCGGGAGCGGCCCGGCCGGAATGACTGCCGCCCTCGACCTGGTGCGCCAGGGCTTCCCGACGACGGTGTTTGAAGCGCTCCCGGTTGCGGGTGGGATGATGCGCGTTGGGGTGCCGCGCCATCGGCTGCCGCCGGAGATCGTTCAGCGCGAGATCGATGCGATCGTCGCCCAGGGTGTCGATCTTCGACTGAACTCACCGGTCGCTGATGCCGAAGCCTTGCTGTCCGACGGCTATGACGCTGTGTTCGTCGGTGTGGGGGCGCATCGGGGCATACGCCTGCCGCTTCCGGGCGCCGATGGGCCAGACGTGCTGATGGCAACGGGCCTCCTGCGCGACGCCGCGCTCGACAGAGCGCCCACATTCAATGGCCATCGAGTGCTTGTGCTTGGCGGTGGCAATGTCGCTGTGGACGCAGCACAGACCGCGTTGCGTCTCGGCGCCGAGTGGGTCGGCATGACGTGCGTCGAGTCGCGCGATACCATGCCCGCCTCGGCCTGGGAGGTCGAGGAGTCGAAGGCGGAGGGGATTGAGGTCTTTCCATCGCGCACGTTCCTCTCCGTCGAGCGCGACGGAGAGCGGATCACGGGCGTGCGCTGCCAGGAGATCTCCGGCTTCGCCTTCACGCCGCAGGGCCTCAAGGTCGAGCCGATCCCGGGCACCGAACACGTGCTGGCGGCGGATCTGATCATCTTCGCCATCGGCCAGAAGCCCGACTTGAGCGCGGTCAAGGCCGAGGCGCTGCGCACGCCGCGTGGGCTGATGGCCGTAGACCGCGACACGCTGCAGACGTCGAACCCGGCGATCTTTGCCGGGGGCGACGCTGTGACCGGGACGACATCCGTCGTCGAGGCGATTGGAGCCGGGCATCGGGCGGCCGCCTGCATTGCACAGTACCTGCGCGGCGAACAGTTGCACTTCACCGATCCCCGGTTGCCGGTCTTCCGCCCTGACGAGCGCACGATTGAGCAGCGTCTTGCGGCGGGTGTTAGCCGCGAGAACCGGCAGGAAGAAGCGGTGCTCGATCCGGTGGTTAGGCGCCGAACCTTCGACGAAGTCCACCTCGGCCTGACCGAAGAGCAGGCGCAGCGTGAGGCAGCTCGGTGCCTCAATTGCGCCGGCTGCGCCGAGTGCCTGCAGTGCGTGGCCGCGTGCCAGCGCGGCGCGCTGGACCACTCGATGGGCGTGCGGGTCGAGGAGATCGAGGTGGGCGCCGTCATTGCCGCTACAGGCTAAGA
>JAPLGR010000522.1 GCA_026390045.1 Chloroflexota bacterium
GCGCCGTCAACCTCGGGACAACCGGATCGTGTGCGTCTTGCGATCGCCGGTGTGTCGGTAGATGACGCGCTGCTCATCGAGCTGTACCTGAGCCTCGCCATCGGAGACGCTCACCCGGCACCCGTTCGGATACTGCAGGCGCGGCACGTACAGGATGGTGGGCTCCGCCACCCCGCTGTCATGAGCAAAGCTGAAGATGAACACGCCCGTTTGCCGATCGAACGTCATGGCCAGCGGCTCGCCCGCCACAGCTTGCGGATAGGGCCGCAGGAGTGCGTCCAGCGATCGGCCTCCCGAGTCGGGATCGGAAGGATCGGTTTGCTGGTCGCGGCTGAAGACCGAGAAGTCCTCATCGTTCCATTGATCGCCGCGGGCGTTGGTGTTGTCAGACGTGTAGTCCCAGAGCGTTGCCGAGAGGAGATTGGCCTCCAGGGCCTGCATGCTTCGGTCGAGGGCTCGCGACGGATTGCGGAAGTCACCGGTCCGATAGGCTCGTTTCTCGTCGAGGTCGAAGGGGATTCCGATCTCACCCATCAATGTGGGCACGCTCCCCAGGCGCTCAGCTGCAGCATGTCGCTGGGCAGCCAGCTGGGCAGCGACGGAACGGCGGACTCGCCTGGCTCCCACCACGAGCCTCGTGCTCTCGCCCTCGACTCCGAGGAAGGACACGAACTTCTTCCGGGCGACCGTCAGCCCGTCGTACCAGTGCGGCGCCCAGACGATGCCGGGCGGATCGCCCCTCTCCCATCGAGGCGGCAGGCAGCTCGCCTCGCTCTCCAGGAAGATCACCGCTTGTGGATCAGCACGCCGGATACGCTCAATGAACCGCACCGCGAAAGGCTTGTAGTAGTCGTTGGAGAAGTCCACCTCCCTGCCCTTCACTCGGTGGAAGTAGTCGGGCTTCAGCAACCGCGGCATGCCACCCTGCCGATCCCAGACGCCGTGGGCAAGCCAGATGCACCCCGCGCCTTCTCGCCAGGCTCGAACGCCTTCTGAGTTGACCACTTGATGGCCGGTTCGCCGGATCCCCAGCATCCGGATTCCCCACGTCCCGAGCTTCAGCGTGGCGCCCTCGCCAAGCTGCATGGACTCGAACGGCGTGGGCGTCGCCCCGAGGCGAAAGAGCGCAGGGAGCGCGGCGAGATCGCGGATGCCGATGTAGCCCGCGGAGGGTTCGTTCAGCGTGTCGTAGCCGACGACATGAGTCATGCCGCGCACCCTCTGCGCGACCTGCGCAATCGCCTCCACGTAGTGCCGCTGCAGGAACTCCTGGATTGGCTCGCCATCAACCTTGAGCTGCGGGGCGAAGTCATTACCGCCAAAGAACAGCGTGAACATCGTTGCGGCGGCCAGCTTGCTGTTGTTGGTTGGCCAGATCATGCGCGGCAGCGGATCACCATGCTCCTGGTGCAGGAACGCTGCGCCGGTGGCGTGCAGGTTGCGCAGGTCGAACCCGGCGGCCTCCAACGTCCAGGCTGGCGCGCCATCGCCGCCAGTGAAGCGGCTCCACACGTCCTCGTGAGGGTCGATGAACAGGGACAATCCGTGCTCGCCGGCCTTGCGCACGATCGCTTCCAGGTACTCGAGGTACTCGCGATCGTAATGTCCGGGACCGGCGTGCTCAATGGCCTCCCACGTGGTCAGCAGGCGGAGGAAGGTCAAACCCCAGCGCTTGAGCCGGCCGAAGTGCTCGTCCGCTTCGTCCAGCGGAAACGGCCTCCCGACGAAGGAGACGTCGCGAGGTGCATCCAGACTGTCGCGGCGGTACGTGGCACCATCCGACCGTGTGGGTACCTTCGATGATCCGCCCAGATTCACGCCGCGCAGGATCAGGCGCCTTCCCTGTTCATCACGAAACCAGGAACCGTCAACGCGCACCATGCCCTCCGTCTTCCCGTGAGTCTACGGACCGGCGACCGGCCGGAGGATCGACCAGCTCGCACCACCATCCTCCGTTCGGACCAGGGCGATCTCTTCCTCGTTGCGAGCAACGGCCCAGCCATGGTCTTCATCAACAAAGGAGAACTGGCCGTCCCAGTTCACCGTGTGGATAAGCTGCCAGGTTGCTCCCCCATCCCGGGTCCTGTAGATGTCGCGGCTGAAGGCCCAGCCGCGCGACTCGTCCAGCCAAGACAGCTGTCCACCCGGGTAGTCGTGTGCCGTCCACGTCATGCCTCCGTCATCGGTCCGGTACAGCGCGTGCGGACCGTCGCGCTTTGTTTCACCGCCGGGGCCGGGCGTGTCGAGGTACTGGAAGCAGGAGACGGCCAGCATGCCGGCGCGTGGGGTGTCCAAGCGAATGGAGTGCGGCGCGCACAGATAGGAGTACGCGTAGCCGCCGGGAAGACCAGAAGGAGGCGAAACCGGTCTCTCAATCCATGTGGCACCCCCATCGGCCGTCGTGATCAGCGTCACCTGGTCGATCAACCCACCGCAATCGCGCGTCATCCATCCGATCGATGAATCGGCGAAGGCCAACCCGGTCTTCGGGCAACTCTGGACCGGTTGATCCCCGTAGGGATCGAGGACGCGCGTCCATGCATCGCCCCCATCCTGAGTGGTGTAGAGGGCGATGTACTGGTGCATCATACCGGCATCGATCGCCGCCATCAACCAACCGAACCCATCGTCAAGGACACCGAGCGCCAGCGGCTCGAACCAGCCCGAGCCCTCGGGCGCCCCGATCAGCCTGCTAGGGTTCCAGGTCGCTCCGCCATCTGCCGTGCGCCAGACAACAACTGCGATGGGGCCCCGCTCGAGATCCATCACGCCGCTGTAGACAGCCCAGGCATGCTGTGCATCGGCCCAAGTCGACAAGAAAGCCCAGCGTGGATCGTCCGGCGACCCAACCGCTTCGGGCGGCGTGACGTCCGTCCACGTCAGGCCTCCATCCGAAGTCCGGACAATCCGGTCGAGGTCGTCCTCCGCGCGGCCGATGGCCCAGCCGGTCGATGTGTCTACCATATGAATCGACTGGATCGCCAGTTCCTCACCAGGGGGAAGGTGTGCCAGCGGCTCCGCCACCGGCGTGGGAAGTCCGGGGGTCAGCGTTGCCGGTTCTCCCAAGGTCGGCTCGGGTATCTCTGTCGACACGTCCGTCGCCGCAGGCGCGGCCGGCGGGCTGGTCACTGTCTCCCCAGGCAGGGCGGGCGGCGCCTTGCACGCTGCGAGCGCCAGCGCTAGAGCGAGCGCAATCAGGCCATCCCCGGCTATTCGACGCATCATCTCAGCCTCCTGCCAACCGACCACCACGATTCTATCCCTGTGTATCCGTCGGCACATGCTGAGCGCCGTCCGGCGCTAAGGAGCAGGCTTGTGTGCCGTCGACCGCCAGAATCAGGACGAGCTCTGACCCCCTGCCCACATGTAGCGTTCGGGAGGCCGCGGCGTTTGGCCGCCACGCCTGTTTCCCCGCGACCAAGCAGCTCCGCCTTCGCGAACCCTTGCGCACACTCGGTGCCATTCGCCCTTCCGGCACACTACGTGCATCTCGCAACCCTGCGAGACAGGTCCATTGGGGGCCGCAAGCCTGCGTCCCCCGGCCAGGAAGAAGGTGAAGCGATGGAGAGTCATGCAGCGCAAGTGAGGACAGCCCCGCTGTCCAAGCACAAGCCGGCGAAGCGGCAGAGGATCCTGATCGTCGAGGATGACGACAACACCGTGGCCGTGCTGCGAAGCATCCTGGAGTTGGTCCTCGGTGAGAAGGACGTGTCTGTGGCCCAAGACGGGCATGAGGGCATCCGGATGGCCTACGAGAATCCGCCGGATGTGATCCTGATGGATCTGGCGCTCCCCAAGCTGGATGGCTGGGAGGTGACCCGGTCTCTGCGCAGCAACCCCCGGTTCAAGCGGACGCCCATCCTGGCCGTGTCCGCTCACGCCATGATTGGCGACCGGGAGAAGGCGCTGGCAGCCGGCTGCAACGACTATTATCCCAAGCCCATAGAGGTTGACGAATTCGTACGTTTCATGCGACCATACCTGGCGGTGCGGTAATGCGGCAACTGCCGGGAGAGCTGAATGGGGCAAATCAGGTCCTGGTGGAGGATCATCAGGAGCATCGGACCCGGGGCAAAAGCCGGACGGAATGCGGACCGTCTGTTCCGCTTCTACCTCATCGGGGCCCTGGACGAGATAGGCGTGTTTCGCTACCTCGAGCAGCCCAGGGCGTATGGCGAGATCCTCGCCGAATTCGGATTGATTGACGGCGACTACACGCGCGAGGTCTTGCAGCTACTGGCGAGCGATCGGAGGAACGTGATCGTGTTTGCGGACGGGCGCTACACGCTCAATCCAAAGGTTCCACGGCCAGCCTACGACGAGCTGGTGGCGGTCACGCCCAAGCACATCCAGCCGTTCATCAGCCTGGCCGAAGGGCTCAAGGACAGCATCATCGACCGCCTGCGCGGGGAACGCGTGGGCGTCACCGAGATGTTTGAGCGCGGCGAGGTCTCCCTTTCGGATCGGTTCAACACTCTCTTAGGGGCGGGGAGCTATTCCGCCATCCGCGCCGCGGTCTTTGACAACTTGCCTCGAGCCGATTTCGATTGGCTTCACGGGAAACGGTTGCTGGAGATGGGATGCGGCAACGGTCTGGAGACAGCCGAAATCTGGTTGCGTTTCCAAGGAGACATCCACATCACCGCCATCGACCGAGTGCCCAAGATGGTGGGCCTCGCGCGGATCAACTTCGGGCCGACGCTTGATAGGCTGGCTCCGGACCATCCCCCGGTGACGGATGAGAATCGCCCGCTCTTCGAAGAAGGCAACGCAATGGAGCTCAAGTACCCTGACGGGACGTTTGATGCCGTGTTCTCCTCGATCATGCTGCACTGGACTTTCGATCCCCGCCAGGCGATCCGCGAATCGATCCGCGTCGTCCGACCAGGCGGTTTGATCCTGGGAGCCCAGGCAACCAAGCCGTTAGTCAACCCGTTCTTTGACCTCGTCATCCGGAGCCAGCGGGACTCGCACGGCTTCTTCTGGGCTGAGGAGTACAAACGCTGGTACCGGGATGCTGGCGTCAGCGTTAGACCCGTCACACCAGCAGGGATCATAGGCGTTCGCAAGCCGGACTTGGAGGGAAGCAGCAATGGCTAACCCGGTTCAAGCGTCAGGCCAGTCTCCCTACGAGGCCTTCCAGGCTGCGCGGCGCGCGCGGATTGTGGTCAACCTTGCCAACATATCCTTCTACGCCAGCATCGCCCTCGTGATTGTCGTGGCTGCCATGCTCTTGATGGACTACTCCAAGCAGCTGCTCATCGCCTGGTTCCTCCTGCTTATATCGCCGGGCCTCAACTTGGTGATCCGGCAGTTGGCGCGAACCGGTCGCGGTGAACTGGCCGGCTACCTGTTCGTCGCGTACTATATGCTGGTGATCGCCCTCAACACCTCGACCATCGCCAACATTTCCCCCATTCTGGCCCCCGGCTTGCTGCTTGTTGCGGCCATAGGAGGGCTGGTCCTTCCGGCACCTCACTCCTTCGTCGTTGCAGGGTTGGGCGCCGCGACCTACATTGTGGCCACCGCCGCGATCAGGACCGGCGTTGAGGTCGCATCCCTTTCCCTTCCGCTGGCGCAGGCCTTTGACATGGTCGTCATTGTGTCGGCCATGCTCTTCATGTCACTCGTCAGCTATTACGTCACATCCGACCTTCGGAAGGCGCTGGATGAGGCCACCTTCGACGTCGTGGAGGCCAATCAGAAGCTTGCGAAGGCAAGCGAGATGAAGTCCCAGTTCACCGCTCGCACGAGTCACGAACTCCGCACTCCCCTGAGCGCCATCATTGCCTTCACCGACCTAGCGCTGCACGACACGTATGGTGTCCTCCCTCCCAAGCTCCGCGAGGCATTGACCCACGTCTTCACCTCCTCCCGGCATCTCAAGGTCATCATCAATGATCTGCTTGACCTCTCCAAGATCGAGGCGGGCCAACTGGATGTCGGCGCTGAGCCCTTCGCCCTGGCCAAGCTTGTCGAGACCGTCGAGAGCACCTCAGCCCCGATGGCGGCGGAGAAAGGCCTCAAGTGGGACCTCCAAGTCGATCCCAAGATGCCGGCCACGCTGATTGGTGACGTCGAACGGATCAGCCAGATCCTTGTCAACCTTGCGGGCAACGCGGTGAAGTTCACGGAGAAGGGCGAAGTGTCCGTGCGGATTGAGCCTCAGGGAACTGATCGCTGGAGGATCCAAGTCCGGGACACTGGCTTGGGCATCCCCGAGAGCCAACGCGAGGCCATCTTCGAGGCGTACCGGCAGCTCGGAAACGGCGCGGCAAACGCCAGGACAGGCGGCACCGGCCTCGGCCTGGCGATCACACGCCATCTTGTCCGGCTCATGGGCGGTACGATCCGCGTTGAAAGCACGTTCGGCAAGGGATCGACTTTCACGGTCGAGCTTCCCCTGAAATCGCCCGTCGCGATCGCCTAGCTTCAGACAGACCGAACAAGGAGCCGCCCCTATCGGGGCGGCTTTCGATTCGCGTTGTGCTGGGCTGTGGACAGGGAGACTCGAGGGCTCTCCAGTGCGGGACGGTCTGACGCTTGGCCAGGGCACCCATCAGGTTGCGAGCGCCCGAGTCGTGAAGACCAAGGTTCCCTACGATGCCCCGGGCGTCACGGCCGCATCGGGGTGCGGCGGCCAGGGGATCAATCTCCACTCGGTGTAGCCGTGCTTCTCAGCGGTGTAGATGCGGCCGCTAGAGGGCTGCATGCATCCTGCCTCATCGATCAGCACAGCCGGCGGATCCCAGGGGTTGATCGCCGTGAAGATCAACTGTCCGTCCTGGCACACCCACGCCTCGATCAGGAAACCGCGATCGTCATCCGGACTCATCCAGACGTCATCCCACCACACCGTCACGTCATCCCCGACGCGCGTGGCACTCACGTTCGTCGGCGGGTGGTAGAACTCGGTGTAGGGCAGGAGCGTCGTGACTTGCGGCAAGCTCAGGACATCACCGGTCAGATCGAGCAGGGATGTCTTCACCCAGCAGTAGTCAACGTAGGTCCATGGGTCCACGTACACCCATGAGCCGTCCTGATTCCGTCCCAGGACGGTGACCCGGTTGGCCGGATACAGTCCCCATTCGTACAGGTAGGCCGCACCGGGGCCGTAGCGGCAGTTCGACTGCTCACGCACCCTGCCTCGAAGTTCCGGCGTCGCTGTCGGCGTCGGGGTCTTGCTCGGGACCGGCGAGATCGTCGGCGTGTAGTCCGGCGTCGGTGTCTCCGTCGCGGCCGGCGTTGCAGTGGCCGTCTCGGTCGGGCTGGTGGTGGCCGTCTCAGTCGGCGCCGCAGTGGATGACGGCGTTGGCGTGGACGTCGTTGTTGGGCTCGGGGTCGGAGTTGGAAGCGCGGACCACGCCAGGCCCAATCCGAAGCCTGCCACCAGACAGGCCAACCCTACCCCAACTGCAACGATCAACGCTCGCCGCATACTGACGATTCTTCCTGACAATCCCCTCGGCCGCAAGATGGAATGGGGGTTACCTGTGTACCGCCTCCCTGCCCTGCCTATGCGTCAGGCCGGCACCGGACGGCAGGCCTGGCTGTCAGCCCCCGTAGCACGAGCGCCTCGGTTTCAGCCACCCGTCAGCACTTGTTCACGCACGGCATCTGCCAATCTGCCAGGATGAGAAGCGAAGTATCCTATCAGCCTGCGAAGCTGCACGCCCGGAGGAACCAATGGCACCCCATCGCCCCACGATTGGCCTGCTGGTGCTCCTCGGCCTGGCGAGTGCCGCGTGCACCCTTCCCGGAATCAGTACGGTTGCGTCTTCATCTGGAGGTGGCGAGGTTGTCCC
>JAPLGR010000111.1 GCA_026390045.1 Chloroflexota bacterium
GCCTCTTGACAGCTGCATCTGCCAGTAGTACAATTGTTCTACAAGAACCGGCGGGGTACGAGACAGAGCACCGGCCACCCGGGCCGGAACCGGCAGATTGACCCCCACCGGACAAGGAGCTCCCCATGTTTCATAAAGTGATTCTCGTTGGCAACCTCGGCCGCGACCCCGAGATGCGCTACACGCCCAGCGGCCAGGCGGTGACCACGCTCAGCGTGGCCTCCAACCGGACCTACACCGACAGCTCCGGCAACCAGGTCAAACAGACGATCTGGTTCCGCGTGTCGGTGTGGGGCAAGCAGGCCGAGTCCTGCCACCAGTACCTGCGCAAGGGACGCCCGGTGCTTGTCGAAGGCCGGCTCAACCCGGACGACAACGGCAACCCGCGCATCTGGACCGCCCAGGACGGCACGCCGCGCGCCTCATTCGAAGTCACGGCCGAGACCGTGCGCTTCCTCGGCGGTGGCGGGCGCGAAGAGGGCGCTCCGGGCGGCGAGGAGGAAGGCCTTGGCCCAGGCCCCGCGACCGAGGACGAGATCCCGTTCTAATCCTGCGATGACTGCACAACCCCAAGCCGGCACCACGCCGGCTTGGGCGTCTTTGGGGAGGTGACCTGCATGTCGAACCAACCCGGCACGCCGCCGCCAGTCGGGCGCGTCTCGCTGACGGTTCCGGCGAACCTCGAACCGGCCTACTCGAACTTCGCGCTGATCACGCATTCGCCGTCGGAGTTTGTCCTGGACTTCGCTCAGGTCATGCCGCAGGTGCCGCACGCGCGCGTCGTGGCCCGCGTCGTCACCACGCCGGTGCACGCCAAGCTCCTGCTGCGGGCGCTGGCGGAGAACGTCGGCCGGTTTGAGGCGCAGTTCGGCGTGATCGCCTCTCTGGATACCTCCACGCTGGCCGATCACCTCTTCCGGCCGCCCACCGGAGGCGGGCCAGCATTCCCCACTCCCGATGGTGGAGCGCCGGGCACGGGTGGTTGACGAAGCAGATTCCTGGCAGACAGACAACAACTGGCTTTGACGTTGCAGTGGAGGGTTTGCATGGAACGACTGGACGAGATTGGTGAGCGTATCCGGCAGCATCTGGAAGAGAAGAACGCCGCACGCGATCGGGCGCTGCAGCAGTCGCGCACGCTAATCCGCCACTGCTCACTCGCCATCCGCGCCGCGCACCGCGATGAGCGCGCCGAGGCACAGGCCGAGCTGGCTGAGGCCTCGAAGCTGAAGGCGGAGCTGCGCACCAACCTCGCCGCCTATCCTGACCTGTATCACGCCGGCTACACCCAGGACGCCCTCAAAGAGTACGTCGAGGCAAGCATCGTGACCGCCATCCTGAGTGGCGAGCCGCTGCCCGCGCCGGAGGATGTCGGTGTCGACAACGCTGCCTACCTGTGCGGGCTGGGAGAGGCGGCCGGCGAGCTGCGCCGGCGAGTGCTCGATATCCTGCGCCATGGCCGGACGGACGAGGCCGAGCGGCTGATGACCGTGATGGACGACATCTACGGCCTGCTGGTGACGATGGACTTCCCCGATGCGTTGACTGGCAGCCTGCGCCGCATCACCGACATGGTGCGCGGCGTGGTCGAGCGCACCCGCGGCGATCTGACCACCACTTCGCAGCAGGAAGACCTGAAGCGCACCCTGCGCGCGGTCGAGGAGAAACTCCCCAAGCCGTGACCCGCCTGATCCGGGCGTCCGAGATCGGCGCCTTTGCGTTTTGCGAGCGCGCCTGGGGGTATGCCGCGCGAGGCGAACCGAGTGAGCGGCAACCGGAAATCGAGGCGGGGCAACACTACCACGCGCGCCGGCTGCATCACGTGACTTGGTCACGGATGATCCGCCGAATAGGAATAGCCTGCCTGATCATGGCAGCGGCAGCACTGGCAATTGTCCTGACGACGTAATCCGCATGTGGTGGCTGGCCTTCTTCCTCTCATTGGCTGTTGGCGGTGTGCTGGTGGTGATCTCGCGCCGCTGGGATGTGGAGTCCGGCATCCCTGGCGGGCGCGTGGTCTCGGTGGATCTTGAACGCGATGGTCGCACGGCGCGGCCGATGGTCGATGAGGCGCTCGGCCTGAGCGGGCGCGCCGACCTGCTCCTCGAGACGCGAGGTGGCTGGATTCCGGTGGAGATCAAGTCGGGCACGGCGCCGGCCACGCCATATCTGTCCCATGTGCTGCAACTAGCTGCGTATTGTCGGCTGGCCGAGGTTACCTATGGCCGTCGGCCGCGCAATGGCATCCTGCAGTACTCTGATCGCGGGTACTCGCTTCCTTATACACGTGGTGTGGAAAAGCACCTGTTGCGCAAGATTGAGGAGATTCGAGCGCAGGCGGACCGGCTTCCCGGTCGGTCGCACGAAGAGGCGGCGCGCTGCGCCGCCTGCGGCTTCGCGTCTGCCTGCGATCAGCGTCTTGCCGCCCCGCGGGGCGGCAAGGGTGGTTGGCTATAATACCGGCTATGAACACGCGATCACCGATCCCGCGCAGCGTGGCAGTCTGCAGCTACCCGAGCATCGCCGGTTCTGAAGAGCTGGCGGAACAGATCGCCGCGCGCCTGAAACGCTCCGGAATCAAGGCCACGCGTGGCATGTTGGCTGATCCGGCGCTGCGCGAAGCGGTGCTCAACGGCGATGTGGACATGCTGATCGCGCTGGGCGGGGACGGCACGATGCTTCGCGCCGGCCACCTGTGCGGCACGCAAGGCGTGCCGGTGCTGGGGATCAACCTTGGCCATCTTGGGTTCCTGATCGAGGTGGAGCGGGGTGGGTGGGCTCATGCGCTGGAGCGCGTGCTCTCCGGGGACTACTGGCTCGAGTCGCGCATGATGCTGCGCGTCACCTGGCTGCGGGATGATCAAGTGCAGGGCGAGTGGGACGTGCTCAACGAATGTGCCGTCAGCCGCGGGCGAAGCGTGCGGCTGGTGGAGTTGGTGGCCGAGATCGACGGGACCTACCTGACGACCTATGCCGCCGACGCGGTGATCCTGGCCACACCCACGGGATCGACGGCCTACGCGCTGGCGGCTGGAGGGCCGATCCTGCCTCCGGAGCTGCGCAACATCCTGATCGTCCCGGTCGCGCCGCATTTCTCGGTCGACCGCGCCGTGGTGCTGCACGAGGGGTCAACGGTGTGCGTCACCGTTCGGACCGGTCATGAGGCGACGCTGAGCATGGATGGGCAGCCGCCCATCGATCTGAAGGATGGTGACCAGGTCAAGGTCCGCGCGGCCGATCACGCCGTGCAGTTTGTGCGACTGCAGGATCCGGGCTATTTCTACCGCGACCTGCAGAGCCGGATGCGGCGAACGCAATCGCACGGAGCCGCCGGATGACCGACGCCACGCTGCGCTGCGGCTACCACCCCGATCGCGAGACCACGCTGCGCTGCAACCGGTGTGAGAAACCGATCTGCACCAAGTGTGCTGTGCTGACGCCGGTCGGCTACCGGTGCAAGGAATGCGTGCGCGGGCAGCAATCGGTCTTCGAGACCGCCCGGACCTCGGACTTCGTGATCGCCGCCGTCGTCTCGGCCGTAGGCGTCGGAATCGCCGTGGCGCTGCTCAACATCATCGGCTTCTGGGGCTTCTTTGTGGCGCCGATCGTCGGCGGCGGGTTGGCTGAGATTGTGCGCGC
>JAPLGR010000439.1 GCA_026390045.1 Chloroflexota bacterium
CGCTCCCCTCTGGCCGAACCGAGGCTGCCAGCGCGCGCGTCCCATCCGACAACCGCACGCCATCCCGCCAGCGGTTCAACTGCTCCGGCGTGGGAGGCTCATCCAGCAGAACGCGGTACTCCTTCTCCTTCCCGTAGCGCGGATGGGTCAGCTCCTGCGTCAACTCCCCATCGTTCGTCAGCAGCACCAACCCTTCGCTGTCCACATCCAGACGGCCAACTGGGAACACGCGCTTCGGCACATCGACCACGTCCAGAATGGTTGGCTTCCCTCCCTGGGAGACCGTCGAGCTCAAGACGCCCACCGGCTTGTACACGGCGATGTACACCGGCGATTCTTCGGACTTGATGCGTGCGCCATCCAGCCGGATCTGTTGTGTCTCTGGATCGACGGACATGCCGATCGTCGCCGTGTGTCCGTCAATCGTGACACGCCCCTCCCGAATCATCTCCTCGCACGCCCGCCGGGACCCCACCCCAGCCGCAGCCAGAACCTTCTGAAGGCGAACGCTCACCCCTCCTCCGGTTGAAGGTCGGGTGCCGGTCCATCCGGCATCCGGACCGGTGCGAGGGGCGGCATCTGCTCCAGCGATCCGAGCCCAAAGTGCTGCAGGAACTCCGAGGTCGTGGCATACAAGATCGGGCGTCCGGGGCCCTCGCTCCGCCCGGTCTCTTCAATCAATCCGTACCGCAGCAACGTCGACAGGACGCTCTCGGAGTTCACCCCCCGAATGGAATCAATGTGCGGTCGTGTCACCGGCTGCTCATAGGCGATGATCGCCAGCACTTCCAGGGCGGCCCTCGTCAGACGAGCGCTCGTT
This sequence comes from Chloroflexota bacterium, assembly GCA_026390045.1. Taxonomy (GTDB): domain Bacteria; phylum Chloroflexota; class Anaerolineae; order Anaerolineales; family E44-bin32; genus DYJB01. Next base: position 821 of record JAPLGR010000439.1, read on the forward strand.
TCTAGATCGAGAAGGCGCTCCACATCCGCCGCCGCCTGGGGCGCTGACGTGAGCTGATACCCGGCGCGGTGTCGCTGCAGGCGAATCCCGCGGCCCTCGATCTCGAGCCGGAGTTCCTCCAGCGCCCTCTCAACTTCCTTAACGCTGACTCCAAGCGCTGCGCTCAGGTGGGCCGCGTCCGCGGGAGACGCAGAGACAAAAAGCAGCGCCTCCAGGCGCGATCGCAGCGCGAGCGCGGCTTCATCCGCGGAGGTCAGCGCGATGCCCGTGCTATAATCCTCCGCAGGATCCTTCCAGGGAGTGAACGAGAGTGGGTCGTCGCTCAATGCAGTCTGCTCAGAAGAGATGGCGAATCGCCTGCGCGGCCTTGGCGTTGGGGCTGGGCACGCTCGCGTGCACGATGGACCTCGGCGGCCCAGCAGCTCCTGGAGACCCCATCCCCGCCTCGGAAACAGCGGCGCAGGAAATCCTGGACGCCTGGGAGAGTGCTGCCGGCGCGTCCATCTCCACCGGCGAGATCCGCCTGATCATCAACGAAACACAACTCACTTCGCTCGTCGCGGCGCGTCTGGCCGAGAAGGAAGATCCCGTCCTGCGCGACCCGCAGGTCTACTTGCGGGATGGTCAGCTCCAGGTCTACGGGACCGTTCAGCAGAGCATGTTCCAGGGCGAGGTACTTCTGTCGATCTCGCCTGTCCTCGACGCCGACGGAACACTGGCCTTCGAAGTGACCTCCGCCGACCTCGGGCCGGTCCCCGCGCCCGAGGGGATCAGGGAAAGCCTCTCGACACTGGTTACCGAGGCATTCGCCGGGCCGATCGGTTCACTGGCCACCGGCCTCCGGGTCACGTCTATCGCAATCGAAGACGGTGAGCTTTCCCTGGTCGGCGAAATGCGCTAGGCCTCGATGCGGGATTATACCAGCCGGTCACGCGCCCAGCAAACTGCGGCACTCCTCCCCCGCGCCGTCGGCACCGTTTTGTTCGCCGTGATGATGGCGTTTCAGGCCGGTTGCGCCGGACCCCAGGCCACGGCGGCCAACATTGCCATCCAGGTGCAGGCCGATGGCACGACCACGACCTACGCTGTCCCCTCCGGGTCCACCGTTCAGCAAGCTCTGGCTTCCGCGGGCGTTCCCTTGCACGAACTTGATCGCGTCCAGCCGCCGGTCTTCACCGTGCTGACGCAGGACGCGACCGTCCAGATCACGCGCATCACCGAACGCTTCGAGGTGGAATCCGAAGCCCTCCCCTACGAGCGCCAGACGATTCGCAACGAGGCGCTGCCGGAAGGCGAGACGCGGTTGCTGCAGCCCGGCGTGAACGGCGCGCAGGAGACCACCTATAGGATCCTCGAGGAGGAGGGGATCGAGGTCTCGCGAACGATCGTCAAGACAACGGTGCAAACTCAGCCGATCCCGGAGATCATCATGGTCGGGGCACAAGCGGCGTTCAGCCCCGTGCCCGTGGCGGGAACACTCGCCTACCTGTCGGGCTCAACGGCCTGGGTCATGAGCGGAGACAGCGGCAGCCGCCGCCCCTTGCTCCTGGATGGGAAGCTTGACGGCCGGGTGTTCAAGCTCT
>JAPLGR010000080.1 GCA_026390045.1 Chloroflexota bacterium
CCTCTACCAGCAGTCCGTCTACTTTGTAGCCGGGGACGACCAGGGCTCCGCGTGCGGCGGCCTGGTCGGCCAGCCAGCGGTCGAACGGGGCGCGCAGGAGCGTGAAGCTGTGCCGCTCACGCCGGAAGCGGTCGCCCGTCAATTCCAGGCTGGCTGAGGATTCGCGTGCAACGACTGTCAAGCGTTCGCGGACAACCTGGCGTTCGAAAGGCGCGTCGTCCCACAGCTCGGCGGGCAGGAAAGGCCGGACGGGTTCCAGGTAGAGCCGCCCACCGGTAACGTTCTTGCTGCCGGGGTAGTCGCCACGTTCAACGACCAGCACTTCCGCACCGGCTTCGGCCAACACCAACGCCGTGGCCAATCCGGCGAGTCCGCCCCCGACAACGACGACCTCAACCTTGTCCACAGCCCCGCTCCGGCCAATGCCGCGCCCCAACCATCCGAGGACGGCTTGAATGGCGGCTGCCGAACGCCTCAGGCGCCATCTGGACGTCGACACGTGTTCGAATCACAAGCCCTGAGGGACAGTCCCGATTCCGGTTCAGTCCCGGTAGGGCACGGCTACGTCACCAATGTACTCGCGGGCGATGATCAACTTCTGGATGTTGGCTCCCCCCTCAGCTCCCACCACGTAGGACATCACACCGCGCAGCGCCATTCCCAGCGGCACGTCCTTCGTGTAGCCCTGGGCCCCCATGTACATCATGGCATGTTTGATGACCTCAACGGCCAGCATAGGGGCCTCCAACTTGCACATGGAGACCGCCTGGCTGATGTCACGGTGAGTGCAGCTGCCCGGCTCCCGGTAGAAGGTGTCGATCAGCCAGGCCGCATACTGCAGCAGAAGCTTCAGCTGGAAGACCCTCGACCAGTCCTGGGCGATCTCGAACGAGATGCCTTCGAACTTCGCCAGCGGCTTGCCGAAGAGCACCCGCTGCTTGACATGCTCCCGGCCGATTTCGAGCGCCTTCTCGGCGGCGCCCGCGCAGGCTGCGGAGACGAGCGTGCGCGCGACGTCGAAACCCTCCATGTTGAGGTAGAAGCCTCGGTTCACTTCCCCCAGGACGTAGTGCATGGGGATCTCGACGTCCTTGTAGCGAAGACCGCCCGTAGAGAGCCCGCCGCGGCCGAGGTCGTCGAAAAGGGTGGAGGTGATCCCCTTGGCACGTCCCGGCACATAGGCGAAGGTCATGCCTCGGTGGCCGGCCTTGGGATCGGTGCGGAACAGCGTCAGATGTCCGCCGTCCCTCTGCTCCCTCGTCTCGCGCACGCCACTGATGAAGACCTTTTCCCCGTTGATGACCAACTTGCCGTTCTTCTGCTCAGCGCTGGTCTTGATATTGGCGATGTCCGAGCCGCCCGCCGGCTCCGTGGTGGCGATCCCCAGGAACCACTTGCCCGAGGCGACCTTCGGCAGCAGTTCCTTCTTCAGTTCCTCGGTGCCGTGCTTGACCACCAGCGTCGCCCAGCCCAGCTGCAGCAACACATAGACGGGCAGCGACATGCTCAGTTCAGCCCGAGCGATCTCCTGGACCGCGAGGTTGGCGTAGGTTATCTCCTCGCCTTCCGGCGCGGTCCCGCCATAAGCGGCAGGAATCGTGATACCTAGCACGCCCAGCTCCGCCAACCCCTCGATGATCGCATCCGGTATCCCTTGTTCCTTCTCATCGATCTCGCGGGCGATGGGCGCGATGTTCTTCTCACAGAACTCGCGCACGGTGCGCTTGAACAGCTCCTGCTCGGCGCTCAGCCGGAATTCCATGACGAGATCCTTCCTTTCGTTATGATGATCGACGGGCTAGCGCGTACAGTACGTGGAATGTGCAGCGGATGCCCTCCTGTGATGCGATGGTGTCGATGATCTCGAGAAACCGCTCATGCAGTCGCTGCCGGTCACCTTCCAGCAGCTGATCGCGGACCATCATGGGGAATGGCCCCATCGACATATTGTAGTCCCACACAGCCTGTGAGTCCTTGAAGCACTCGTCGACTTTCTCTGCTTCGAGTTGAACCTGAGTCAGGCCGGCCGACTCGAGCAGCGCCCGCAACTCGTCCGGCCTGAATGTGATGGGATTGGCCAGGATCGGGCGCAGGTCGAACTCACGGAACAACGCGCGCTGCATCCCCGCAATAGGCGTGAAATAGCCAGGCCCCCAGTTCGACAACCCCACTCGGCCTCCCGGTCTGGCCACCCGCGCCATTTCGACCAGCGCACGCCCCATGTCGGCGAACTGGAAGAGAGAGAAAGCACAGGCCACCACATCGAAGGAGCCGTCTGCGAAGCCTAGCCACTCCGCGTCCATCTGACAGAAACCCGCCGCAGCCGATCCAGGGGCTGCACAGGTCGGCTTCGCATGACGAAGCATGGACATCGCAACGTCGCTACCGACTACTCTCCCCTCGGATCCAATCCATGAGGATGCCTGGGAGGCGACCGCCCCACCTCCCGTCCCGATATCCAGGACCACGGCCCCGGATGGCGGCTGAAGCAGGCTCAGGAGGCGGCCCGCACATCCCTCGAACAGGCCCAGCGGATCTGCAACGTACGCATCCGCCACCTCCTCCCAGCCTTGATGGACCGAGCGGCGCGCCGCGCCCGAATCATCGATCGCGGTCAGAATGACCTTCCTTTCCTCACCCACATCCACGCTCGAGAACGGATCGGGGATTGAGATCGACGCGCTCCTGGGCAACCCTCGGCCACCTGCCCGTCCTCGCCCCGCGCTAAGCGTTCCCGGGTGGCGGCCTGCTGTGATCTGCCATCGGCGGCGGCCACTCTCCCCGACGGGTGAAAGAAGGCTTCAGCCCCGTCCCCCGCGGACGCAGCAGGACATCCGCACTCCTGTCTGGCACTGCTCCGCCGCAAACCAGCGCAGTCGTCCCCACAGATGCCAGACCCGGCTTCATGCCTCGGATGGCGTATGCGCGCCGCCCCTGCCGCACGTAGTTTCATTTATACACGAGTCTCCCCTTGCCGCGTTGCCCATCCGTCTACACAGGCGATGAGGACCAGCTAGGAAGCGGAGCAGAGGAGGCGAACGCGGACGATCCTGGTCGGATCCGCCGCGCATTTGACCGTCCCTTGTGGCTCGCGCCGTTATCCCCGGCCATGATGGCAATGACCAGGCTCGGTCTCTGATCTGCCTCGTCGCTCCACTCAGACTCAAGGCAGGTTTCGGCGAGGCGACGCTCCCCGCATTGCAGACCCATGAGCGCAGGAAGGATCCCCTGCATGACGAATGACGCAGCAGTCCCCGTTCTCTCCCTTAGAATTCGCCTGGGTCGCCCCGATCTCCTGTCCAGTTGTCTTCACCCACAAGGCATGGTATATGTACTTAACCAGCTAACCGTGAACAGGTGAAGGAATGTCACCGATCGCAGACCAGGAACTGGGCCGGTTGTTGGTCAACGT
>JAPLGR010000224.1 GCA_026390045.1 Chloroflexota bacterium
GATCTCCGCCAGGTTCTGCTTGAGAGTGTCGGTCTCGTACTGGTCCGGCCGATAAATGAAGAGGACGACGTCAGCGTCCTGCTCGAGACTCCCCGACTCACGCAGGTCGGAGAGAACCGGCCGCTTGTCAGAGCGCTGCTCGACGGCGCGCGAGAGCTGGGCGGCGGCCAGCACGGGGAGGTTCAGCTCGCGCGCCAGTACCTTCAGGTTGCGCGTGATGTACGAGACCTCCTGGACGCGGTTGTCGATGCGCGAATCGCCGGTCATCAGCTGCACATAGTCGACGATCACCAGGTCGAGATGGACCTCCATGTGGAGGCGGCGGCACTTGGTGCGCAGCTGCATCGGTGTAATCGCCGGCGTGTCGTCCAGATAGATGTACGTCTCGCCCAGGGCGCTCACGGCCTGGGTGAATAGCGGACACTCCTCGTCGTGGATGTCGCCCAGGCGAAGGCGCTGCGAGTCAATGCCCGTCTCCTGCGCGATCAGGCGCTGCACCACCTGGTCGTTTGACATTTCCAGCGAGAACACGGCCACATGCTTCTTGTGCAGCTGGCTGGCGTTCTTGGCGGCCGAGAGGCAGAAGCCGGACTTGCCCTGGCCCGGGCGGCCGGCAATGATCAGCAGGTCGCTGGGCTGCATTCCGCCGAGCAGACGGTCGAGATCAATGAAACCCGTTGGTACGCCAATGGTCTCGTCGCGGTGCCGCGCCAGGTAGTCAATCCGGTCGTAGTAATCGCTGAGGACGTTGCGGATCGGCTGCAGCTGGTGCGTGTGGCGGCGCTCGCTGACGCCGAAGATGGCCTTCTCCGACTCGTTGACCACCTCTTCGACGAGGGTCTCGTTCTGGTAGGCCAGCTTGGCGATCTGGTTGGCGGCCGCCAGCAGCCGGCGGCGCGTGGCGGCTTCCTCGACCAGCCGGCCGTAGGCCTCGGCATGGAGCGACGTCGGGACATTGCTGATCAGCCCGGCGAGGTAGGCCGGTCCGCCTGCCTCCTCCAAGTGCCCCTGCCGCTCCAGCTCCTCGGACACCGTCAGGATATCCATCGGCTGACGCTGGTCGTGCAGGCGGTTGAACGCTTCCCACACCCAGCGGTTGCGGTGCAGGAAGAAGTCATCGGTGGCAAGGAATGAGGCGACGTCGTAGTACGCCTCGGGGTTCACCAGGACCGCGCCGAGGACGGCTTCCTCTGCCTCGCGGTTGTGGGGCGCGCCCGGGGCAAGGTCGGTGAGAGTGGAGGTAGGTCGGTCGCTCATCGGCAGGTCGTGTGAGGACACGCGAACGGGCCAGGTGTGGCCGATACGGGTCTCAAGCCGGCGCGTCCCCTTCCGGGGAATCGATGCCGTCCATGTCCAGAGTATCGACGAAGTCCTTGAATACGTTCAGCCGCTTGTCGGCCCCCTCGCCGGCTGGTTCATCATCCTTTACCTCGCCCTCAGGCTCGGTGGCGGCCTCCTGCATGACCTTCTCCTCCACGAAGATCGGTACGTGGACGCGCACGGCCAGCGCCAGCGCATCCGAAGGACGTGAGTCGATCTCGATCTCGCGTCCTGCGACGCGCAGCACGATGCGCGCGTAGAACACATCGTCGCGCAGATCGACGATGTCGATGCGTTGCACTTCGGCGCCGAGGGCCTGCAGAACGTTGCGCAGCAAGTCGTGGGTCAGAGGCCGCGCCACCTCCATCTCCTGCAGGGAGACGGTGATGGCCTCGGCTTCGTAGGGGCCGATCCAGATGGGGAGGAAGCGCTCGCCCGCCAGGTCCTTGAGGATCACAATGCGATGCTGGGACATCAGGCTGACGCGGATGCTGTCGATCTCCACCTGTACCATGGCAGATCCATTGGGCGAGGCGATGGGCTGGATGGATTCTAACATGCTTCGCATCCCATCTGCACTGCGGTTGGTTTGGAACTGCCTAGGAGGATGTCCTCGCCTCGCGTGAGACCACACCGCGCGGTGCGAGTTCTCCACAGGCTGTGGAGAAACATGCGCCGACGTTGGTCGTGCAGGCCAGTGCTGATATGATTCAGGTCGCTCGTCGGCCATCGACGGACTAGCGTCAGAGGAGAAGGCAGCGATGTTGGAGAACATGTGGGCGCCACGCGGGGTGGCGGTGGTGGGTGTCTCGCAAGACCCGGACAAGCTCGGCTACGGCGTGGCGCGCAACCTGGTCGTGTCCGGATACCGGGGCGCCATTCACTTCGTCAACCCGCGCGGCGGCCAGCTCTTCGATCGTCCGCTCCACAAGGATCTGGCACACGTGCCCGACCCGGTGGATCTGGCGATGATCATGATCCCCGCTGCCGGGGTTCCTCAGGCGCTGGAGGAGTGCGGGCGGCGCGGCATCCGCGCCGTCGTGATCGGCTCGGGCGGCTTCCGCGAGACGGGAGAGGAAGGTCGGAAGCTGGAAGAGGAGGCTCTGCGCGTCGCACGCAAGCATCGCATCCGCGTCCTCGGGCCGAACTGTATCGGCTTCCTCGATACGCATCTGCCGATCGACATGACCTTCCTTCCTTTGCCCGGGCCCGTGCAGGGCGACATCGCCTTCCTCTCCCACTCCGGCGCGATCTGCGAAGCGGTCATCGACTGGGCCCGCGGCCAGGGGTTCGGGCTGTCGCGCCTGGTCAGCCTGGGCAACCAGATGGATCTGACCGAGGGTGAGTGCCTCCCGATGACCGTCGCCGATCCGAACACGCGCGTCGTGGCGATGTATCTGGAAGGAGTTCGCAACGGCCGGCTGTTCGTCGAGAACGCGCGCAAGGCCACCCGCAAGAAGCCGGTGCTGGCGATCAAGGTCGGCCGCTCCGAATCCGGACGGGCGGCCGTGGCCTCGCACACCGGCGCGCTGGCCGGGCGCGACGTTGCCTATGATGCCGCCTTCCGCAAGGCGGGCGTGATCCGCGTGCAGAGCACCGAGGAGCTGTTCGACTGGGCCCGAGCGCTGGCGTGGTGCCCTCTGCCGCGCGGCCGTCGCATCGCCGTGTTGACCAATGCCGGCGGCCCCGGTGCCATCACCGCCGACGCACTTGAGACCTACGGCCTGAAGCTGGCTACGCTCTCTGCAGCCACCACGGCGTGCCTGCGCGAACGCCTGCCGCCGGCGGCAAGCGTACACAATCCGGTGGATATGCTCGCCGGGGGCGGCGCGGCTGAGTACGCCAATTGCCTGAGCGCACTGATGGCGGATGACGGCGTAGACGGCGTGATCCTCATCCTGGCGCCTCCGCCCATGACGACCGCGGCCGCAGTCGCAGGCGCCATCATCCCGATGATTCGCTCGGCGACCAAGCCGGTGATCATGACACTGATGGGCGAAGACTTGATCGCCGCCGCGGCTCGCCTGTTCCGGCAATCCCGCGTCCCGGACTATCGCTTCCCGGAACGAGCAGCCTCAGCCATGAGCGTCTTGGCCGATCGCAGCGAAGCACTGGCCACACCGATCGAACAGGCGCCTGCGCTGAAGCGGATTCGTCCGGCGGCCGCCCGGCGCGCGCTGGAGCGCGGAACGCGCGGTGAGGACGGCTTCCTCGATGCGGCGTCGGCCGCGCAGGTCGCGCTCGCCTACAGCATCCCGGTGCCCGAGGAGATCCTGGCCCACAACGCCGCGCAGGCGGCCGCCGCGGCCCGCAAGCTCGGGTACCCCGTGGCGCTCAAGATCGCCTCGCCCGACATACCCCACAAGTCGGATGTCGGCGGCGTGGCGCTGGATGTGAAGGATGAGTCCGGCGTTCGCCAGGCGTTCGAGCGCATGGTGGTGCAGGCGCGCGCCGCGCGTCCTCAGGCGAAGATCAACGGGGTCACCGTGCAGCCCATGCTGCCGCCCGGGCAGGAAGTGATCGTCGGCGTCGTGCGCGACGAGCAGTTTGGCCCGCTGG
>JAPLGR010000275.1 GCA_026390045.1 Chloroflexota bacterium
GGGATCCGTCTCGAGGGCGGCGCGCTCGAATAGGCACAGGACCTGGTTGCGGATGGCGACCGCGTCCAAGAGGCCCTTGAGCCCGAGGCCATTCTGCTCGACGCCGCGTTTGCCGAAGGTGTCCGTTTCGCTGCCGACAGCCAGGATCAGGTAGTCGTAGCCAATGTCGCCGGCCGAGGTGTGGACGGACCGACCGGCGAGGTCGACCCCCTCGACCTCCGCCATGCGGAACTCGAAGTTGGGCTGCCCGCGCAAGATAGCCCGGACTGGCTTGGCGATTTGTTCCGTTTCAAGGCCTGCCGTGGCGACCTGGTAGAGAAGGGGCTGGAAGAGGTGGTAGTTGCGCCGGTCGACGAGGATGACCCGCACATTGGCGTCGCGCAGATGGCGGGTAGCGCGAAGCCCGCCGAACCCTGCACCCACGATCACGACCGTTGGCTTGTCCTTGGGCATCGTTGGCTCCGAGCCCTATTCTAGCAAAGCAGATGGGCGGCAGGGAACGTTCGAGCGCGTCCCAGAGAACGGAAGAGCGAGCCGCGCGTCCGCTGATCTGAGGATGGATGATGCTGCCCGGCGGGGTGAGGCGATAAGTCGGGCACGAGCCGCCCCTCTCCGCTGAGAACCCCACCTGCCGGGCAGGATCCCTACGTGCCGCGCAACTGCTCCACCATTTCGCGGATGGCATCGATCACCACGTCCGGCTGATCAACCGGAATGATGTGCCCGCTTTCGGTGGCAACAATCAGCTTTCCCTGGCTGGAGAGGCCAGCCAGCTTCTCCTGGAACTCATCATGGATCTGGGCAGTCTGGGCGACAACCTCGGGCCCTCCCATCGCTGCAACCTCCGCTTCCGATGCCCGATCGTAGGCAGCACCGGCCGAAAGCACAGTCAGGGGCAAGTCGCCCAGGCTTCGGGGAATGTCCGGCTGGCTGAGGAAAGTGGACACGGCTTCCATTTCATTCACCATCGCCGGGCAGAATGCATTGCGGTACACAGTGGAGAGATAAGCCTCCCTGACCTCCGCAGGCACGGCCACACCAGAGAAATCCGACAGTCTCAACGCGCGCACGAATCCGATCGGCGACGTGATCGAGCACAACGGCATCATCGCCCGGGCGCTGTTGCGCATCCGCACATACTGCGCGGGATAGGCCGCCTCCTCCCCCTCATGCACCGCATCCACCAGGACCATGCCGACCACCTCCGATGGGTGCTGGCCTGCATACGCCCGGATGTAGAAGCCTCCCGCGGAATGCCCGACCAGGATGTAGGGACCTGGAACGTCCGCTGCTGTGAGCAGCTTGTGCAAGTCCTCAGCCACCTGCGCCGGGAGAAGAGGGCCCGAGGCCGGATCGCTCCAGCCGAACCCGGCGCGGTCATACGCGCAAACGCGTGTGAAGCCGGCTACTTCCTTCTGCACCAGGTACCAGCTGAGCTCCGAGCTTGCCGCGCCCGCGTCCAGGACTACCGTCGGACTGCCTTCGCCCGTGCAGTACAGGTGCAACCGGTAGTCCCCCACGTCATACAGTTCGCCCGGCGGAGGGTATCGCTTGAGGTCACTCGCGCTGGCAACCGCCTGGTAGATGGCGCCCGCCGCCAGCGCGATGATCAGGAAGACCAGCAGTCCGACGGCCACGCGCCCGAGGCAGCCGCGTCGTTTGCCCTGGACTTTGCCAGTGTCATTGGCGGTGTTCATCTGAATCCTCCTTGGCTTCTTCACTGCTCACCGCAGACAGCTGGAGACCTAGGTCGCGCAGCCGGGAGATGATCCCGTACAGCGCGGCTTGGTCCTGCACGAGGCCGGTGAGCACCGTCGCCTCTGCGTCGGAATGGCTGAGGGTCAGCCCACCCAGCCATTCGGACCATTCTTCGTTGATGCTCCCTCTAACGCGGATCTCAACCTGCAGCATGGTCTGCTCCGAAGGATCCTGCCTCGCCGGACGGGGTCTGGCTGGAGGCGGCGGGATGTCCGCCGCCTCCAGCCACAAGCCCCGCACACGGGCGACTAGGACAGCGCCTTGGCGTTGCGACCGCGCACGATCGCCCATCCAACGATGAAAACAAACCCGGCGACCGCCAGCCACCCGAACAGCTCACCCACCACGGAGTAGACAGTGGTCACTCGATGGTTCGGCAGCTGCACCACGAACACCCGCTCGCCCACGCGCGTTGCATCCATCGAAGCCAGCGTTCGGCCGAACGGATCAATGGCGAGCGAGATCCCCTGCGACGTAGGGCGGAAGATCGACATGCCGTTCTCGATGGCGCGGAAGGACGCCATCCTCGAGTGCGCCGTGATGTTCCCCACCGTCGGCTCGAAGGCCGGGTCCAGCAGGATGTCGACGCCCTTCTGGCTCGCCTGCCGGATGACGTACGGGAAGTCAAGGTCGCAGCAGATCACGGTGCCCAGCGTGCCGTAGGGGGTTTTCGCGGTCGGGATCTCCACGCTGTACATGTTGGGCGCTGTGCAGCCGTACTTCAGGTAGTCGATCAGGATCTCGCCGTGCGGGTCGATGAGCAGGAGCCGGTTCTCCCCTGCCGGGGCCGTGCTGGCGTCGATCGGCCCGATTCCTATGGAGAGGTAGATTCCCTCCTGGCGCGCGATGTCCTGAGCCCGCACGACCACCGCTTCCACGTCCTCCTTGAAGCCTTGCACTGCAAGCTCGGGCCAGACCACAATCTGCGCTCCAGCTTGCGCCTCGCGCACGGTGGCTTCCAGGTAGCGCTCACACACCGGCGTCATGAGGGCCCGGAATGCCTCCGGGTCGGACTCAGCCCGCGGCCAGAGATCGGTATCCCACTCGTGGACGGTGGAGTCGGTCTCGACGATCCCGTGGAT
>JAPLGR010000406.1 GCA_026390045.1 Chloroflexota bacterium
CACTTTGGCCGCGATCCCCGACGACCGGGCGGCGCACTTTGCCCTGGCTGAAGCAGAAGCGCGCGCGGGCTTCCCGGTGATTGCCTCTCGCGAATACCGCAAGGCGGGCGAGCTGTTCCTGCGCGCCGATGCCAGCTTGCCTGCGGCCGAGGCCCTCCTCAAGGCCGTCCTCAATGCCGGGGGTCCGGAGGAGGCAGGCTCCGAGCTGGTCGACGAGGCACTGCGCGCGGCCTTCATGGCCGGCAGCAAGGAGCCGCAGGGCGCACTCAATGTTCTGGAACCGATGATCGCCCAGTATCCCGACTGGCCGCCGCTGCCGTCGCTTCAGGCACACGCGAACATCGCCATGGGGGAGATGCCACGCGCGCGCGAGTTGATCGACAAGGCCCTCGCACAAGATCCGAATGACGCGCTTGCCCTGGCCGTGCAGGCCGAGTGGCTGAGGGAATCAGGGGACGAGGCCGGGGCACGGCGGTCAGCCGAGGCAGCCAAGGCGACAGGATCGCTCCCTGCCTGGCTGGCCACGGTGATCAACGAAGTGCTGGCGCAATCGCCGAAGACGAAGTTGATTGCGATCGGCGGTGAAGGGACTGGGGCTGGATTGTTCACCGATGCCCGGAGCGTTGGCCTGGATGAGGCCGGCCGGATCTACGTGGGGGAGTACGAGGGCGGGCGCGTGCAGGTGTTTGATGCCCAGGGCAAGTTCCTCACCCAGTGGTTCGCTGATCGCGAATTCCCGCTCCGTGGAATGGCGGTCCGGCGGGACGGCGCCGTCTACACCGTGCAGAGTGGCAAGATCATCCTGCGCGATGGCATGACGGGCAATCCGCTCAGCAAGATCCACTACGACGCGGGCGACTCCTTTGACGACATCGCCCTCTTCCCTGATGGGAGTCTGCTGACGGCCTGGTACAGGAACCGGGATGATCTCGTGGTCTTCAACCCTGGGGGCGAAGTCGTCTTGTCCATCCCAGCAGCCGTGAGCCAGCAGACCGGAGAACCGGAACTCAGCCTGCGCGTGGCGGCGGACGGGCAGAGGGGCTTGTGGACGCTGGGCGTCTTCAGCACAGCCGTCTTTCACTTCGATGCTGAAGGGCGCTTCGTCAATCGCTTCGGAAGCCCGGGTGAGGAGCTCGGTCAGCTGAACTCGCCCCGATCGATCGCGATCGACGGAAAGGGACGCGTGTACGTGGGCGACATGTCGGGCGTGCAAGTGTTCGGGGATGATGGCCGCTTTATCGGGCGAATCGAAGTTGAAGGCCCGTCCTATGGCCTGTATGTCGATTCCAGTGGGCTGCTCTGGGTGGCGAATGGGACGCACGTCCGCCAATATGAGGTCATCCTTCCCTGAGGTCCCAGGGGCGCAGCAATCACGACACCGGCGCCTCCCTCCTGTGAAGGATACGATGCAGCGAGCATTGGCAAGCCGTCCGGGGGAAGGGACGCGCGCCGTCATCAATGAATGGGCTTGTCGGGTCGCCTGAGGCGGCCCCGAGGTGTATGGATGGCAACCCGCATTCCGATCGTAGCTGGGAACTGGAAGATGAACACGACCGCCATCGAGGCGGTGGCGCTGCTCGAGGGCATGCTTCCTGGCCTGATCGCAGTGCCCGAAGTGGAGCGCGTCCTGTGTCCGCCTTTCGTGTCGCTGGCATTGATGGCGCCGAGGCTGGCCGGAACGGGAATCGGGCTGGGCGCGCAGACCATGCACTGGGAGGACGCGGGAGCCTTCACGGGTGAGGTCTCCCCGCTCATGCTGAAGCCGCTCTGCACACATGTGATCCTCGGACACTCGGAGCGGCGTGCCTACTTCGGAGAGACCGACGCGACAGTGAACAAGCGGGTCCATGCAGCATTTCGCCACGGTCTCACGCCGATCGTATGCGTCGGGGAGACGCTGGCAGAGAACGAGAGGGGCGACACAGCGGACGTTGTGCGCCGGCAAATCCGGGAGGGGCTGGCGGGCCTCACAGCTGAAGCCCAATGAGTTCGTGCAGATCGTGGCGGCCGCCAGGGCGTGATCCTCGATCTTCCGGCGCTCGCCGCTTGGTTCGCGGCTTCGCTGGTCGCGCTGATCCCGCTGCAGCGCTGGATGACCGGCAGCCTGCAGCGAATCCTCCTTCGTCTGCTGCGGAATCCTCGCTGGGCGCTCACGGCCTATGCCTTGGTGTTCCTGCCGGGCGTCACACTCCACGAAGCCAGCCACTGGCTGGCGGCCCGGCTGCTTGGCGTGCGTGCCACATCCCTCTCGCTCCTTCCCAGGCTGACGCGGGGTGGCAACCTGCGCCTTGGGTACGTTCAGACCGAATCAGTTGACCCTGTGCGCGCCTCGGTGATCGGCGCAGCGCCGCTGCTTTCCGGGACGGCCGTCCTGTGGGTCATCGGCACGTATGTCCTGCGTTGGAACACGCTGGGCTCGGCCATCGTCGAGGCCCAGGGTCAGGCTGTCATCGAGGGATTGCAGGCGATCGCGACGGTGCCGTGGTGGGGCCTGTGGCTCTACCTGGCCGCCGCCATCAGCAACACGATGTTGCCATCGCGTTCCGACCGCGCGGCCTGGGGATGGGCGCTTCTGCTGGCGGTGGTAATCGGGGGCGCAGTGCTGGTGATCGGCTGGGGCGAGACGGCCGCGAGCTTGCTCGAAGCCCCCATGCGCACGATCCTGGGCTACCTCGCAGCAGCGTTCACTGCCACGGCGGCGCTTGACCTGCTGCTGGGGGCACCGCTGTGGGCGCTGGATGTGATGTTGCGACCGCGCGCTTAGGCCGTCCCAAACTGGCGGTCTCCCGCGTCTCCAAGGCCGGGGACGATGTAGCCAATGTCGTTCAGGTGGCTGTCGACCGCCGCCAGGTGGATGGGCACGTCGGGGTGGTGCCGGGACAGGTTGTCAATCCCCTCCGGCGCGGCGATCAGACCGACGAACTTGATCTTGCTCACTCCCCAGCGTTTGAGGATGTCGACGGCGGCCACGGCCGATCCGCCTGTGGCCAGCATGGGATCGAGGACCAGACAGACGGAGACCGTCGGCTCGATCGGGAGCTTGTTGTAGTACTCGACGGGCTTGAGTGTGCGCTCGTCGCGGTACAGGCCGATGTGCCACACCTCCGACGACGGCATCAGATCCCAGATGCCCTCCACCATCCCCAGCCCGGCACGCAGAATCGGCACCAGCCCGATCTTCTCGCGCAGCACGTACCCCTGTGTCTCTCCCATCGGCGTGACCACTCTGGTCGGGACGGTCGTCAGGTCACGGGTCACCTCGTAGGCGATCAAGGCGGCGATCTCACGGATCAGCTCGCGGAACTTCTTCGGGTCCGTGTTGCGATCGCGCAGCTTGGTCAGCTTGTGGGCCACCAGAGGATGTGGGGAGGGGAAGACGTTGCTGGGCATGCGAGTCTCCTGTGACCAGCGGCGGCGTCTCAGGGCAGCCGCCTGAGGATGATGGCGGTCAGGTCGTCCCGGAGGTCCGGTTCGGCATTGAAATCGGACACCCGTGTCGCGATGAGCTCCGCCAGGGCCGAGGCACCCCAGTCGCCGGATCCAAGGATCAGCGCCTCCAGCCGTTGAGCGCCAAACAGCTCACCGTTGGCGTCGGGGGCTTCGGTCACGCCGTCCGTGTAGAGCACTAGGAGCGATCCTGGGTCCAGCGTGATCGAGTGCGTCCTGTACTCGACGCCCTGCTCGATTCCGAGAACGAGCTCGTGGTCGGCGAGGAAGGTACAGCGGCTGCCAGGCTCGAACACCATAGGGGGGTTGTGGCCGCCGTTGGCGTAGGTCAACCTGCCGGTGGTCGGCTCCCAGACGGCATAGAAGACCGATACGAACATATCGGCTTGAGTATCACTGATGATCAGGTTGTTGAGCCGCGTGAGGGTCAGGCCGGGATCGATTCGGCTGATGGCGACGGAGCGTAGGAGCGTACGGGACAAGGCCATGAACAGCGCGGCAGGGACACCCTTGCCGGCGACGTCCGCGATGGCGATTCCCCAGCGCGGCCCGTCTGGCCCCGGCTCCAGCGGAATGAAGTCGTAGAAATCGCCTCCCACCTCGCGGGCGAGTCGCCAGGTGATTCCGACCTGCCAGCCGTCTGCGGCAGGCGGGTTCTTCGGAAGGAAGCTCTCCTGAATGCCGCGTGCCATCGACATCTCGCGTTCGAAGCTGCGCCGAAGGGCAGCAGTCTCGATGAGGCGGGCATTCTCGAGCCTAAGCGAGATCTGATGGGCGATGCCTCCCAACAGGGCGGGGCGCCGGCCGGTGAGCTC
This sequence comes from Chloroflexota bacterium, assembly GCA_026390045.1. Lineage (GTDB taxonomy): Bacteria > Chloroflexota > Anaerolineae > Anaerolineales > E44-bin32 > DYJB01. The sequence goes on from JAPLGR010000406.1 coordinate 4,263, forward strand.
CTGTCCTTCCAGCAGCAGCACGCCGAGGAGCTGCTTCCCATCGCTGAGCGCAAGCGCGAGGGCATCCCTCGTCTCGAAGTGCTCGGCCAGGTGCTCGGGCAGGACCGTGCGATAGGGCGTCTCGGATTCGAGCCGGGGCAGCTCAACGCCGATCTCCGCCGGCGAGATCCGCAGCTCCTCGTGCTCGCCCTTGAACCGGCGATGCAGGCCGGCGGCCGGGCCAACTCGGAGCATCCCTTCGGAATCAGGGAGCAGCATGATGGCCCACGCCACACCTGCCAGGAGGGTTGTCAGGCGGAGCACGGCCTCGAGGGCCACATCAGCATCCCCCGTCTGTGCCGCGTGCCGGGCGACCTCAAGCAGCACCGTCGTGACCCAGGATTCCTCCTGCTGCTGAGCGAAGTTGCGGGCCTCAAGCATGGCCAGCGCCAGCTGCGCGCCGATGGTCTCGGCCAGCTCGGCGTGCTCCTGAGGGATCGGCTCTCCGTCAAGATGCTGCAGGTCCAGCGTCCCCAGGAAGTAGTCCTCGGCGCGGAGCGGGATGATCGCGTGGCCGGAGGCGCCGGGGCGCGCTCCCGTTTCGATGCCATCGAGCCACGATGCGTCCAGGCAGCGCGCTCTCGAGGCGCGAAGCCACTCTGGCAACGGCAGCTCGTGTGCCTCCGGCGCTTCGTCCTGGGCAGACGTGGCGCGCAGCAGGAGGTGGCCGGAAGACTGCTCGTAGAGCCGGACTGCGTACCCCTCCAGCGCTTCGGCCGTAACGTTGACGATTGCCGACAGGAGCTCTGGGATTGGCTTGAGCGTAGTCAACTGGCGGGAGATCTCACGCAGCAGAGCGATGTGCAACGTGCGATAGCGGATCTCCGAGTGCATGGTCGTGAGTGCCATGCGGACTGTCAGTGCCGCGGCAAGGAGCTGCATCAGGCGCAGGTCGCGCGGGCCAAAGGCACCGGGCCGGCGACTCTGGACGGCCAGGACGCCGAGCACCTGGCCTTCGATGGCCAAGGGGAC
>JAPLGR010000165.1 GCA_026390045.1 Chloroflexota bacterium
CAATGACCCTCGGCGTCCGTCTCGACGATCACCATGTTGGGCGTCAGCGAGAGATGCGCCAGGTTGTGCGAGGCGAGCGGCCGTAGTGCCCGCGCCAGGGTGACGGCGGTCCAGGCGGCCTCGTAATGCCACACCTGAGGCGTCTCCAGCAGGCGATCACTGAGCAGCGAGCCGCGCACCGGTTGCAGAACGGTGAAGACCCTGGGCTCGCCGCGGAACGAGATCTCGCCGTGGAACCGGTTGGAGGGCGTGGGGTAGGGCGGCAACAGCTTCAGATGGATGGGATAGGGGTCCGGGCGCAGGGACTTGAGGATCGACGGCTTCCCGGCCACAGCCCCGATGGACTTGAGGAAGGCCGCCTCCCGCCTCAGCCGATCCTCGCACTCCGGATCTTCGTGAGCCACTTTCAGCCACACCGTCTGCTTGCCCCGCAGTGCTTCGTACAGGACGGCCGTCCGCCACACGGTGATGAGCTTCGTGACCTTCAGGTCGCCCAGGTAGTCGCCGTATCCCAGCACCGGATAACCCTGCTCGGCCGGGCAATCCTTGTCCTGGCACCACAGGTTGCCGTCCATCGTGAGGCGCTTGCACCGTTCACAATACCGGGCGAGGTTCATGCTGCCTCCGGCTCCTTGGTCCGACCTTGGTTGACAGCCATCCTCATCGGGCTATACTTGGCCAATTCTAGGTGATGACGTTCCGCAAGTCAAACTGGGCCGCCTGCTTGTCCGGAACCCGCCCGCCGGTGTGGACGTGGCCGCCAGGCCACAGGGGTGTCTCCCATGCCTCTTGAATACATCGATCGCCCGCCGCGAATGCAGCCGGAGCTTCCCACAGGCAAAGTCAAGATTCCGAAGCCGCCCGAGAAGCCAGGCGCCAGCCTGCAGACTCTGATCTCGCTCATCATCCCTCTGATTACCGTCCTCGGCTTCGTCTTCGCCTCGGGCTCGGGCAACATGACCATGGCGCTCATCATGGGCCTGGCCATGGGAGCCTCCGTCGTCTTCGGCGTGATCAGCCTGAGGGCGGAACGGAAGGCCACCGCCGAGAAGGAGCACGCTTACCAGGCGCGGCTGGCCGAGATGCGGCAGGAGATGCTGCGGTCGCACAACACCCAGCGCATGTTCTACCACTACAACTACCCGGACGTCCCCTCCCTGATCGAGATCGCGGCCCGCAAGGAGAGCAGTCGCTTTGGCTCCCGCATCTGGGAGCGACGTCCGAGCGATCCCGACTTCGGGATCGTGCGATTGGGGATCGGGAGCCGCAAGTCCACCGTTGTGTACAAGGTCGAGGGAGCGGAGGAATCGGTGGACGAGTCGCCGCTGCAGAAGGACGCAAAGCGTCTGGCGACGGACTCGGAGATCCTCACGGACGTCCCCATCACGATCCCTCTGCGCCCCGTCAGCCGTGAAGAAACCGACGGGGACGAGAACCGGACCCCGAGGGACTCGGACAAGGAGCAGATGCTCTCCGGCCTGTATGAGCCGCCGCGCCATTCTCTGGGCATCTTCGGCAAGAGCCCCACGCAGACAGCCGACTTTGCCCGCGCCATGCTGGCGCACTTCTGCACCTTCCACTCCTCTCAAGACTCCCGCCTCTACGTCATCGGTCATCCCGGGTCGGGCAGCAGCTGGGAATGGGCCGAGTGGCTGCCTCACTGCATCGTCCGTGGGTTTGGGGACGACGACGACAGCGGGAAGCCCCGGCCATCGGACCAGCTCTGCTTCTCGGCCAAAGCCTCCGACGTCCGTGGCTTCTGGAAGCGAATCAAGGTTGAGCTGGATCAGCGGCAGGTTCGGCTGAATGAGACGAAGGACCAAGAGGGTGGGAAGGGATCGGCGGAGATCACCCTCCCGTTCCTGCTGATCGTGGTGGACCTGCTCGGGGAGGCTCCCGCGAACACGGCCCTGAAGGACGTGGCTTCCGAGGACGTCGTCGCCACGCTCAATCGTGACGGCCCCACACTGGGCGCGGCGGTCGTCTTCCTCGTCGACGAGCCGTCGAAGGTCCCGAGCGACTGCCAGGCGATGGTGGAAGTCGCCGCCGTGGGCGAACAGGTGGTATTCCGCTATATCGAGGTCGGGCTGAACACGCCCCGCTACCTGGGAGTTGCCGATCTGCTGAAGCCGGTCGAGGCGCGCCAGCAATTCGCCGCCAGGCTCCGGCGCCTGGAGCTGGTCCGTCCGGCGGGCGCCGATCTGCCCCCGTCCGTCGAGCTGCTCCAGATGATGTCTCTGATCGAGGGACGCCGCATCTCGACGGTGGACAAGATCCCGCTGCAGGAGAACTGGGCGCGCAGCCTGGTTCCCGAGCACCAGGAGTGGTTGAGCGTTCCGATCGGGCTCGTCAGCAGTCGCGAGGCCCGCCACCTGGTCTTCTCGGCGAAAGAAGACGGGGTGCACGGCATGATCGCCGGCACGACCGGGTCCGGCAAGTCGGAGCTGCTGATGACGCTCATCGTCGGCATGGCCGTCCGCTATGACCCGCGCATCCTGAACTTTGTGCTGGTCGATTTCAAGGGCGGCGCCGCCTTTGAGCCCTTCCGCAAGCTGCCGCACGTGGTGGACATCCTGACCAATGTGCAGGCGAGTGCGGTGGAGCGTATGTTCGTGGCCATCCAGGCCGTCATGGAGGAGCGGGCGGGGTTGCTGGCACGCAGCGGCGCCCGAGACCTGGTCGAGTATCGCCGCAAGATCGCGCCGCGACTCGGGCCGGAGGATCCCCTCCCGAAGACATTCCCGCACCTGTTCATCATTGTCGACGAGTTCGCCGAGATGATCGTTGCCAATCCGGAGTATCGGGCGCAGTTTGAAAGCATCACGCGCCTTGGCCGGGCCTTTGGCGTGTCGCTACTCCTGGCCGCCCAGCGTCCGTCCGGTGTGGTCTCGGATCAAATGCGCGCCAACATGAAGCTGCGCGCCTGCCTGCGCGTCGAGACGCCGGACGACTCACGCGAGCTGCTCGGTCGCCCCGACGCCACCTTCTTGCCGAACAAGGCTGGCCGAGGCTACCTCCAGGTCGGCAGCGACCTGTTGCAGCCCATTCAGGTGGCTTGGGCGGGCGCCGCCTACAACGATGAGCGAACCGTCGTCTTGCGGGATGTGATCTGGCTGGACGATGAGTCCCTGCCCGATGCGAGCGCGGCCGCCGATGCGCCTCTGTATTCGGCGCTTGAAATCTCCGAAGCGCTGGGCCTGCGGTCCGGGGAAACGCCAAGCAATGTGCTGGACTGGATCGTGGGGACCGCCGCCGTGCGTGCCCAGCGAGACGCGGTGCCGGTCCAGGTCAAACCGTGGCCCGACCCCCTGCCCGAACACCTGTCGCTGACCGACCCGCTCGACGCACGCTACCTCAACACGGACCGCACGCTCGGGCCCGAGCGGACCATCGTCATCAACCCGACGATCGATGCCTGGCTCAACAACGCC
>JAPLGR010000460.1 GCA_026390045.1 Chloroflexota bacterium
GCCGTGGTGATACCTGCCTACCGCGTGGAGCGCACCATCGGCGCCGTCGTGAATGCCCTGCCGTCCTACGTTCGGCATGTCATCGTGGTCAACGACGCATCTCCCGACCAGACGGCTCGAGTCCTCGAGCTGGCAGCCCAGTCCGATTCTCGAATCGAGGTCATCGCCCACGACCGAAACCGAGGTGTAGGCGGCGCCCTTGTCTCTGGCATCCGGCGGGCGCTTGAGCTTGGAGCTCAGATCGTGATCAAGATCGACGGTGACGGGCAGGCTCCGCTCGAGAGGCTCCCCGAGCTCCTGGCCCCTCTTGCCCGGGGGCAGGCGGACATGACCAAGGGCAATCGGTTCCGCGATTTCGAGGCGCTCCGGCAGATGCCGCTCATCCGCCGTATGGGGAACATGGTACTGAGTTTCCTTGTCAAGGCAGCCACAGGGTACTGGACCATCTTCGACCCCACCAACGGCTTCATCGCCGTGCGCGGTGAACTCCTGGCGAAGCTGCCCCTCGACCAGCTCGATCCATCCTACTTCTTCGAGATCTCCTTCCTTGGCCATCTCTACGAGCAGGGCGCCGTCGTCCGCGATGTCGAGACGCCCGCCCGCTACGGCGACGAGACCTCAAGCCTATCCATCGCCAAGGTGCTGATCGAGTTCCCACCGCGCCTGCTTCTCATGCTCCTCCGAAGGATCGTACTCAAGTACGCGATTCACGACTTCTCCATGGGGTCCGTCCACCTCATCGTCGGCGTGCCGCTCCTCTTGTTCGGGCTGGTCTTCGGCATGGCGAAATGGATCCACTACAGCCACCTTGGGCTCCCTGCTCCCACAGGCACCGTCATGCTGGCAACCCTCCCCGTCATTCTGGGCGTCCAATTGCTACTCTCGGCGGCCGCTGTTGATCTACAGGCCGTTCCCTCCGAACCCGTATCGCCTCCGCTCTCCCGCGATCCGTGACAAGACGCCCCACCTTCCTTCCCGCCGATCTCCGTCCATCCCGCAACCTCGAGTTTGACATGACGACCATCTCCGGCATCTCGATTCCCGGGTGGCCCCGCGATTTCCACGTCGTTCCACCCAGTAACGCAAAGGCAAACCACGCGCAGGGCCGCAGGCTCGTTGCTTCTGGCTATGCGCAAGAAAGGGATTTCCGGCGAGCCTGCTGATGAGGGAGGCAGCACGCCACTTGCGACAGGCATCCCTGCGGGATCAGGTCAGTCTGAAGGGGTCACCACGGGAATCAGCGCAGGATCCCCGGCCAACGTTACTGCCCCCGACCACACCCAGCCGTCCTTGCCCACATCGATTCGCTGTAGCAAGTACCAGGTCCCGATCGACGTGGCGTCGTACCGCCCAACCACACGCGCCATCTGCCCTGTCAGGAATAGATCTACCTCTTCGTACTCCTCACCGGGCCCGCTGCGAACCTTGACCGGATAGTTGGCGGTGACCACGGGTCCCGTGACCACGGGGGTCGCAGTGACGGCGCTCGTCGGCGTGGCCGGCGTGATAGCCACAGCCGCAGTTGGTGTGACTGGCGTCGGGCCGCTCGTCGGCGTCGCTGCCTCACGCGTCTGCCGTGCCATCGCCTCCGCCGTACGGATCACGTCCTCCGCCGACGGCGTGGGCGTCCCGGCCCTGCCACCCGAACAAGCACCCAGCGCCACGGCCAGGGCGATCAGGACGAAGGTCAGCCCCTTGGTCACTTCACCCTCCTCTGCCACAGCCGGACCGGCAGCCGGGGTGCAGTATACCGCGGGCAAGTCCGACCCCCGGCGGCATGGATATTGCCCCCTTGGTACCACAGTCCTCTGAACCGTGAGGGTGGCGCCATGTATGATGAAACCATGCCCAGCCAGCCGGCGGGGACCGAGGCGCGGACTCAGCGCGCCAATGCCCCATCATCTCCCAAGGCCGCGCCCCAGGCCCCGGACAAGAAGCCGGAGCTTGAACTGGCGCGCGAGCAGATGGAAACCGCGCGCCGGCGAATGCTCCAGGCTGCCATCGCATTCTGCGATGGCTCGATCAGCGGCGGGCAGCTGCAGGCCGTCCGCCAGCTGCTTCGCGAGCAGGAGCTGCGCGTCGTCCAGCTGGAGGGCGTGACCCCCAACCAGAAACCATTCGTCGACAATCGCCCCGCCCGGCAACCGGTCGCAAGGGCAACGACCACCCCGGCGCTGACGGACGAGCCTGAGGATCTTGAGGACGACCTCGATGATCGACCGCAGACGGCCGGGAGCGCCGGCATCGCCGATGACCTGCGGCGCATGCTCGTCGGCCTGGAGCGGAAGCTCGACCGACTCGAGACCGATTTCCAGCAGGGACGGGTGAATGCCGCGCAGTACCGCGCCATTCGGCGGCACTACCTCGAACAGCGGGATGTCGCCACGCGGTTGCGGGAGGCCCATCCGGAAAGCGACCGTTGGAAGGTGGTGCTCGAAGAAGGTAAGACTACCTTCCTCATGCAGCTAAACGAAGCCGTCTGCCACGCCCTGGCGCTGTACGACATGACCAAACGGGAGCGCTTCTTCGTCCAGGGCACGATGCCGCCATCGGCCGACGAGGCGCTGGCCCTCTTGCGAACCTTCGGACCCACGGGTTCTGACCCTACAGCCGGGCGTATTCTGGCCACCCAAGCCGAGGACGGGTCTGCGCTGTTGCTGATCCCTGGTGAGTACACCGCCGCGTTGGTTGCCTTTTCTCAACAGCCACCCGGGTGGCAGGTCCGCGCGCTTCGCGAGGTCCACCGCAACTTCGAAGCTGCGAACAAGGTCCCCTTGGCGCGCGGCGACCGCCGCTCGCTCGTCTTCCCCGATCTGAGCCGCTTCATCCGGCCGTAGAACGCAGTTCTTCTGGCCTGCTAACGCAATCGAGTAGAGAGAGCGGGTCGCCCGCTCCCCCTCTCACACCACCGGACATGCGGGTCCGCATCCGGCGGTTCGGTGAACGTCAGGGCACCCAACGAACCTTAGCCCTCGAGCCCTTGTTGGCGGTCCG